>DUPA01000113.1 GCA_012838515.1 Natronincola sp.
CATCATGCGCATTACTTCAATGCCAATCGACATGGAGAGCTTCAAAAGCCCATCCTTAGCCTTTTCTTGGAGAATTTCATAGTTGGTGATTTCAATGCCGGTATTGACCATCTCTTGTTTTTCTTGATATACTTTCATTGTGACAGCTCCTTTTGATTACCTGATAGTGGTGTTTTTGTCAAATTCATTCTATTAGAATTATTTGGAGCTGTCTTTTTCAATTTCTACGGAGTTTGGGGCAGAATCCTTTTCACTAATGCTTCTTGATCTGATTAATGCTAAGGGAATGACGGAGATTGAGGTTTATAAACGGGCAAATCTCGATCGTAAATTATTTTCCAAAATTAGAAGGAATAAAGGTTATATGCCAAGCAAGCGCACGGCCATCGCATTAGCTATAGCACTGGAATTAACGCCGGAGGAAACCAACAGTTTTCTTCGGCGAGCGGGCTATGCGCTATCCCATGCCGTCAAGTTTGATGTTATCGTGGAATACTTTATTACAAAAGGTAAATACAACATTTTTGATATAAACGAAGTATTGTTCGAATACGATCAACCCCTGCTAGGAGGCGGATCATGACCAAGATTACTTCAACGAACTTTGCATAATATGATGCATGTCGCTTTTGAAGCGACCAATTAACTATATGGAATTGTTATCCTTAAGTAAATACAAAACTTAGGGAGGAAATAACAATGAAAAAGGGATTAACGGAGCTCGTATTTATACTAGATAAAAGTGGATCAATGAGTGGTCTAGAAGCGGACACAATTGGTGGATACAACTCGATGCTTGCAAAACAAAAGGCCGTAGAAGGCGAATGTCGCATTACAACGGTGTTGTTTAATAACTACTTCGAACTACTTGATGATGGTATCAATATTAAGGAAGCAACTGCAATGACTGAAAAAGAGTATCAGGTTGGTGGCACAACTGCTCTTCTAGATGCAATAGGCACAACAATCCACAAGATTGCTAATGAACAAAAGTATGCCATTGAAGGCAATCGTGCAGAAAAAGTGATGTTTGTTATCATCACAGACGGCGAAGAAAACTCTAGCAGAGAATATTCCGTCGAAAGAATTAAGGCGCAGATTGAAAAACAAAAAGAAGAATACGGCTGGGAGTTTGTTTTCCTTGGCGCAAATATTGATGCAGTAAAAACCGCCGGGCACTATGGGATCACATCAGATAGAGCCGCTGACTATATTTCTGACAGCGAAGGAACTCAACTAAACTATTTGGTAATTTCACAGGCTATAGAAACATTCCGTTCATCGGGATACATCGAGCGCGATTCCTTCGAGGAAATCCATAAGGATGTGAAACAACGGCGAAATATAAAATAGTTTTTGAGCATACAAAAGATAAAAGATGAATTATAAGCCTTTGGGATTGTCAAAACGGGATTCCGGAGGCTTCTTTACTAATTCAACAATGATACCCTCTTCAAGTCTACAATCCAATAATGAAAAACTCTGTGTCTAAGGTATAGATTTAGTTTTTTATGGTATCAGCGTATCTTCAGCGGCAAATGTCGCTTTCCCAAATGACACTCGTAATGTTGCGTATCCCGACGGTGCGGATGTGGATATATTAACACTTGAACGTGTTGGAGACGGAACACCCCGGCCTTAGTCATGGATACACTGTACCGCAATGGAAAATTAGTCTTCCCCCTTGATGAAATGTTAGGCTACTACGCATGGAGTAAGTCAAAGAAACAATGTATGGTAGACATCAGTTATTACAGTTATGGATGGGATGAATTGAACGTGATGAAAGCGTATCTAATTCTCGTTCCGACGCTTCCCTTAAGAGTTGATTATGGAACATTTTTGCAGGAAAATTATCAAAAACACCGAAAAATTGAAAGTCGGGCTTAGAATAAACCGCCGAAAATCTTCAACGTGGAGGGTATGCTATGAATGGACTTCGTTTAGTCTTTCCATCAAAAGAATATGAAGAGCAGGCCTTTGAATATATCGAAGAGTTTCGCCTGCACAATTCACATATCAACGGTAGTGGTGCCCTTTATCGATACGACAACTACAACTCTTGGTTGGACAAGCTTAAAAATGATCTTGATGTGGCAAACATGCCGGAAGATAAAGTTACGAGCCATACTTACTTTTTAATAAAAGAACCGGAAGACAAAATAATTGGAATGATTAATATTCGCCACAAACTGAATGACTTTCTTCTTTTAAAAGGCGGTCACATAGGTTACTCCATTAGACCCACAAAACGAAATAAAGGTTATGGTAAGCAGATTTTGGCTTTGGGCTTAGAGAAATGTAAGGAACTTGGCATCAATAAAGTCCTCGTTATTTGCAACAAGGAAAATATCAATTCCGCTAAAGTTATCAAAAATAATGGTGGTATTTTAGAAGATGAAATCTCAAGAGAAGATGGAGTCTTTCAACGATATTGGATTGACCTTAAAAAAATGGGGATGTGAACAAGTGCTAAAGCAATTAAGAACGCTTAAATTACCGAGTGGCGAAAGTGTAATCATCAGAGAGGCTGTTAAAACAGATGCTCAAAAGTTGATAGACTTCGTAGGACAAGTGGCTACAGAATCGAACTTCTTAACATTCGGTCCCAATGAATTTGGAATTTCCTTGGAACAAGAAGAGGAATTTTTAGATTCCTTAAATAGATCAACTAACAAAATAATGCTAATTGCTCTAACAGGAACAAAGATTATTGGTAATTTATCTTTTGAAGGTGGATCACGTCCTCGAATCGAGCATGTAGGGGAATTAGGCGTTTCTGTTTGCAAGAAATACTGGAATAACGGTATTGGAACAACCTTAGTAGAAGAGCTTATTTATTGGGCACAAGGTTCAAAGATTATACGTAAAATTAATCTCAGGGTTAGGACAGATAACATTAACGCCATTAGAGTTTATGAAAAGCTTGGCTTCGTTAAGGAAGGTACCCTAACCCGTGACTTTTTCATTAATGGTAGATTTTATGATTCAATCCAAATGGGACTTTGTATAGATTAGGAAAACTACACAACTATAATAGTTAATTCCCGAGAAAGGATACAGTTACCAAAGCAAGAATAAAGTATTGCTTGTTTTGAAAAGAGTGGGACAAGTTAGTGTAACATGCACAGCTCTCATCTTCTTCAATTTTAATATTACTGGTTGGCCGGTTCGGAACTTGTAATTAATTATTGTAGTTGCCTTCTTTATGCACAGTATTTATGAAAAAGTCATTTGGCTTATGATTTCCGCGACTGTTTTCGAAATATGTCATATCGGCATCCACCTTCAGCATCGTAAAGAAATGCAGTTGTAGCCAGAGCAAACGCGGTGAGCAAGTAAAGCCAGAATAAAACAAAGCTTTTTGCGGAGGTTTAGAAATGGAACAGATATTCAACAAAGCTCAAGGATTCATTTATAAAAATGCGAGACCACTCGATCTAGCACGATGGCAATATCATTTTGAAGGGGGTAGCAAAGACGCGGTTCTAAAATCATTGTCTTACTATCAAAACGAAGACGGTGGTTTTGGTAATGCGTTGGAACCAGATTCCTGGAACCCGAACTCTTCTCCAATTCAGACTTGGGTCGCCACTGAAATTCTACGCGAAATAGATATCACTGATAATTTAAATTCAATTATAAAAGGCATACTCGGTTATCTTGAAAGCGGGCAGAATTTTGGGGGTAAATTGTGGTACAACAGTATAAAGAGCAACAATGATTTTCCTCATGCACCTTGGTGGCATACTGAAAGTGATACGTGTCATAATATTTTTAATTTCACCGCTAATGATTATAATCCTACTGCTTGTCTAGCAGGTTTCATTATTCGATTTTCAGACAAAAAGAGCGAACTTTATAACCTAGGTTGCCGCATAGCACAAGAAGCAGTTGAACAACTTATGTCAGATGAGAGTCAAAACGATATGTATACGTTGCTTTGCTATATCCGTCTAATGGAGTATATTGTAGAAGCTAGTGCAACTGAAATTATAGATTTGGTCTCATTGATAAACAGATTACAAACACAAGTAAAGAATTGTATAACAACAGATACCAAAGAATGGGAAATCTCGTATATATGCAAGCCTTCTCAGTTCTTTAATACAAACGGGAGCATTTTTTATCCCGACAATGAAGAAATTGCAGAGTATGAATGTGAATATATAATCAAAGCACAACTCGAAGATGGTTCTTGGGATATTCCATGGAGATGGAACGAGTATCCCGACGAATGGGCGATCAGTAGAAATTGGTGGAAATCAAATGGAATTATTATAAATATGCTATATCTCCGTGGGTTTGGGAAAATATGACTATATTTTGACGGACATAGATACATTCTTTTCCGATAGCGAAGGAGTAGCAATATTTAGCTAAGTTAAACATATGACTAACAGTTTGGCATGCTAATTGGACGTTGGGACTAGATAGTCATGTCAATAATATAAACACAATACGGAGGTGGATGAAATGATATTAGGCCTAAGATGTGGTGTAGTGGAACTCGCCCACCATGATCTGGAATGGGAAGTAAACGCTGCCGATACCATCAAACGTCTTAAGGATATATTAGGCCCAATTGCAAAAGACATACAGCATATTGGTAGTACGGCGATACGACATATTAGAGCAAAACCAGTAATCGACATTGCTGTGGCTGTGTGGGATTTTGACGAAGTATTGGCTCTATCACCGTCTTTAGATAAGGAAGGATTTATTTTTCGCGGCTGGGAGGGTTCGGTAGAAAAACAGCCGATTTTTCAGTGTGGTGAATATATACCTGAAGAAAAAAATATGCGTTTATTGACCCATTACATTCACATAGTTTTGGCCGATAGCCTGCAATGGTACAATTATATTAATTTCCGCGACTATTTGAACGCATTTCCTACTGTTGCATTCGAATACGAAAGATTGAAGCTGCAGTTAGCACAGGAAAATAAAAATGATTATCATAGCTACCTCAAGGGCAAACAGAAGTACATCATCGAGATCATCGAAGCCGCTAATCAATGGAGCGGTTTGTAGAAAAGAGGCATTTCATGAAATCAGCCACTATTTGTGGTTTCATTTACGGCCCAGAAAGTATGGGAACGCCTATGAGCAACATGAATGGCCCAGCTTAATATGGATTCTAAGCGAGGTAGTTGTAGAGCAAATTCTAAATAACGAGGAATTCAATAGAACGCTTTATGTCCGAGAGTTATCAATTTATGATTAGGATGAACTAAAGATCAGATCTCAGATGTAAAGCTAACAATGGCTAAAGAGGTGTAAAACAGTGTTAGAGAGAACGTTTGGCTTGAAGAAACCAAATACTGTTTACAAGGAACGAATTGGTGCATATGGTATAGGTTTCGATAGTAATGATAAAATACCGGTAGCAATGACACACCTTTACAACGGACAAAAAGGGTATTTTTTACTTGGCGGTGGGATTGACAACGGTGAAAGGTATGTTGATTGCATAATTAGAGAATGCATGGAAGAAGCAGGGTTAAGCGTTATACCCAAACAGTTTATTTGTAAGAGTGATTATTACCACTACATAGAACAGACTAACACCTACTTTCATGGTACAGGTTATTTTTATTATATGGAGATTAATGGGGTTATAACTGAACCAACAGAACCTGATCATTTTCTTGTTTGGCTTACCGTTGACGAATTAAAAGACAAGCTATTTTTACCACACCAAGCTTGGGCGGCCGAGCAGATATGCAAACTATACTTAACCCGATACTAGATTCTCAAAGGAAGTTAGTCAAGTCAAGTGTTTTAATGAATAGAACCAACTCACATCAATTGGCTAG
>DUPA01000114.1 GCA_012838515.1 Natronincola sp.
GAAAGTTGCGAACCTACCGAAAAATTACTTACGGTTACCCCCAATAGCCTTATTGGCTGTAGTTTAATATCATTTAGAAGCTGTAAAGCTTCGGAAAAAATGGTATCATCATCATTGAATGAATAATTTAAACTGTGGGAACGTGTAATTGTCTTGAAATTGTGAAATCGAACTTTGATAGAAACGGTCCGAGCGTAAAATCCTTGTTCACGCAACCGCCAACCAACATTTTCGCTCATTTGTGCAAGTTGGTGTCGTAGAAAAGGCAAGCTCTCTTGGTCTTCAGAAAAAGTGGTTTCTTGACCAATGGATTTCGCTTTTTGATTTGCCACGACCGGGCGTTCATCTAATCCCCTCGCGAGGTGATAGATTTGATTTCCCAATGCTTCACCGACATTTTTTTGCAACCACTCTAAAGAATGGGGTAAAATATCTTTAACATGATATAATCCAAGTTGATGAAGTCTTTCTTCAGATTTTTTCCCCACACCCCAAATTTTATTAACGGGGAGCTCATAAAGGAATTTTTGAACATCCTCGGGGCGAATAACAAAAAGACCATCGGGTTTTCTCCAGTCTGATGCTAATTTAGCCAAGAATTTATTGGGTGCTATACCAACAGAAGCAGTTAAGCCCGTTTCTTGCTTGATGAGTTTCTTTAAATGCAAACCCATATCTTCTAAGCTGGTATAAAAATGTTCGCAACCACTCATGTCCAAAAACGCTTCATCAATAGAAAGCGGTTCTATTAAGGGAGAAACTTGCGGAAATAAATCGTGAATTTGCCTGGATATTTCTTGATAACGGTCCATGCGTCCGGGGACAAATATGCCATGGGGACAAAGCACAACTGCCTTAAAAATGGGCATGGCACTGCGGACTCCGAATTTTCGGGCCTCATATGAAGCGGCAGAAACCACACCCCTTGGGGAGTCCTTGCGGCCGCCAACGATTACCGGTTTACCTTTATAATCAGGATTATCTAATATTTCCACAGAGGCAAAGAAAGCATCCATATCAACGTGCATAATTGTCCTCATCAAAATTACCTCCCTTGATCTTTTTCCTGACTTAAGAACAGATTCCTGCGAAAGAGGTGGTTAAATGGTTATGGAAATGCAGAAACAAAAAGCTTATTTGGTTGCGCTGCAACAAGGTTACCAAAGGGATTGGGAAGTTGAAGAAAACCTTAAAGAGTTAGCGGAATTATCGGAGGATGCCGGTCTAGAGGTGGTAGATACATTCGTGCAAAAACGCAATAATCCTGAACCCGGAACTTTTATCGGCAAAGGTAAGGCGTTAGAGCTAGCGGAAATCGTCGAAGATGACAGCATTGTTATATTTGATGATGAATTAACTCCCGCGCAACAAGGTAATCTATCCGACCTATTGGATACTGCAGTTATTGATCGTACACAACTTATTCTGGATATTTTTGCCCAAAGAGCTCAAAGCAACGAAGGTAAGATTCAAGTAGAACTGGCTCAGCTCAACTATCTATTACCTAGGCTAACCGGGAAGGGAAAGGCCCTTTCACGATTGGGTGGTGGTATCGGTACAAGGGGGCCGGGTGAAACCAAGCTTGAAACAGATCGCCGGCGGATTAGAAAGAGAATTTCCGATTTGAAATCTGATCTTGAAAAGGTGCGTCAAACGAGGGGTTTACAACGGCAGGGAAGGGAAAGCACGCAAGTCGCCGTGGTCGCCTTAGTTGGTTATACTAATGCCGGTAAATCCACTCTTTTAAGGGCCTTAACCGGAACGGACGCATATATTGCCGATCAACTTTTTGCCACCTTAGATCCTGCCATTAGACGCTGCGATTTGCAAGAAGGGCGCTGGGTATATTTAAGCGATACAGTGGGATTCATTCGTAAACTTCCCCACACTTTAGTCGCTGCGTTTCAGGCAACTTTAGAAGAGGTTGTCCATGCTGATCTTTTGCTTCATGTAATCGATGCAAGCCATCCGCAATCACTTGAGCAAAAAGAAGCAGTCGAAGAAGTTTTGAAAGAGATCGGTGCTACTCAACCCATTATCTCTGTATATAATAAAATAGATTTATTGCCGCACGAAGTAGCCGCTAAGCAACCCAATCTGGGTATATCTGCTAGGACCGGTCAAAATCTTGAAATGCTAGTGGATTCTGTGGGCCGGTTTTTCGCAGGTAAATACAGTAAACGTTCTTATTTTTTTCCTTTTGCAAAGCTCGGCGAAGCAAACGAACTAAGGGAAAATTCCCAGGTGTTATCTGAGAAATTCACCCCCCATGGTGTATTTATTGAAGCGGAAGTTGATGAAAAGATAGCCGGACTTCTTCGGTCGTTTGAAAAATAAGTGCAGGAATTCATTTGTTCGTTAGCGAAAATCATTATGTTAAGAGTTGTGTAGAGGTGAAAATATGTTAATGGGATGTGGGTATTTTGAGAGGTAAACCTCCCAAAGTTATATTTATCCTCATCATGCGTTCTGTTTTGGTGGGGTTAGCTTATTATATGGTTCGTGAATTGCCCGGTCTAACTTCATCATTTGTAGCTTTATTTGTTGGAATGTTAGCCTTTGATCTTATCGTTTCCTTGCCCAAGTTTTCTTTACGGTTTAAACATTTAAAAAAACTATTCTTATTGGTCTTACCGCGAATTAGCGGTACTGCATTGAGTCTAGGTACGGGATTGTTTCTAGGTCTAATTTTTGGTGGTCTGATAAAAATCGGTTTGCCTGTCCTAATCGGCGCAGTATTTACCCTTGGTTTATCCTATAGCTTTTCAGCTGAATTTAAAGGAAATATCTCCAACTATGTGGGCATGATCGCAGGTATTGAGCTTTTTGATCAAATTAGACGGCTGGAATATTGGGGCGAGGAGTGGATGCAAGAACTAGCCGGTCCGGCGGGAAGAATGATTTACAGTACTTTTTTAGCTTTACTCATTGGCTGGTTTATAGGTATAATTATTGGAAGCATCACTCGGCTTTTCTTGTCTAGGGGCTATCGCTCAATAAAAAGTAATGCTTACGATCAACCGCTTTTGATGCGCTCTTTTAAAGACGTAACCAAGTTAGACGGAAACAAAGTATTGTTACAAATAGAATTAAGTGCAGAATCTCCTTTAGCAAACCATAGTCTCGCAGAAAGTAGATTAGGAAGTGAACTTGGCATTCAAGTACTTTCCATAATTCGACCGCCCCACGATGTTCTTTCTCCTCGGGGGTCAGATGTTCTTTTACCTTTAGATCAACTTGTGGTGGTCTTACCCTCGGAACAGGTTAAGACACTAATATCGCTAATGAAAGGGCGCGTACTAAGTGAGTAAATTTAATTACGGCGGTCAAGCCGTTATTGAAGGCGTTATGATGAGGGGTCAATATCATTCGGCCATAGCAGTAAGAAAAATGGATAAGACCATATCGGTCTTAGAACAAGAACTCAAACCCTGGTCTGATCGCTTTCCTATTTTGAAAAAGCCGATTCTAAGAGGTTCCATAGCTTTAATAGAAACAATGATTATAGGGATTAAAAGTTTAAACTTTTCTGCAACTGAATATGGCGAAGAAGAAGAGGAGTTAACAACGAAGGAACTGATTATGACCATGGCTTTCGCTTTTGCCTTAACGGTGGCCATTTTCGTTATACTGCCGGCTTTTCTACTTCGCTTTGTACAAAGTTATATTAGCTCTAATATTCTTCTGAATTTAGTTGAGGGTTTAATCAAAACGAGTCTTTTTGTTCTGTATATTGTGGCTATAGCCCAAATGGAAGATATAA
>DUPA01000115.1 GCA_012838515.1 Natronincola sp.
AAAATCTTTAGATCCCCTAAAATAAAGACAGGGGCAGAAGCTTGAAACGTTCTTTTTGTTTCGTGCTGAATTAGGGGTGCAACAGTCGAAGCATAGCCATCCATAGACGGTGCCGTTGCAATCAAGGCAAATGGTCGTTTGGATGTGAAGGCTGTATATCTAACCAGATCGGCAATTGTACCTGAACCGACCCCAATTAGAAAATCCGGATTTACTTCAAGTGCCTGCATTAGTTCTCCTAGTGCGTATTCATCAGCAACTAGTTCGCTTTCACGTTCGAACTTGAATACTTTGACTTCTAAACCCGACTCTCTTAATTTTGATAAAACCTTACTTGCGGCTATATCAAAAGTTATGCAATCACAGACCAAGAGGCACTTGTTGCCTAGATTAGACTTTTTTAAAGAAGGAAGTAAAAAGTTTTCTAGATCAACATCGAGCTGTACAAACGATTTAGGCTGAGTATGAAATAGGCCGCATAAACATGGATTTGTCACTTTCTCTCTCAAGGATTTTTCACCCCTTTTTTCGATGATAAAGGATGCTTTCTCGTAAGATATAGTTTCCCCTTTAAAACAAGGAAGTATCTCAAAAAAAGCCCCCGCTCTCTGGTGTAAAAGCGAGGACTTTATTTACTACCGAAAAGCTTAGTTCTTTGGCATTATGATTCTATATTTTCCGGCTAACGCCATTAAACTAAACAAATACAAACAATTATCATAGTAGCGCCGTTTTCCTTGGCGGACGGGCAAGTTCCAAAAGCGATCAACATATGCCTTGCGATGCGGACCGGTACTCGCTAATGACGCGGCCGCAGTGGTGACCAGAAGACCTTCGGGATGAAGAGCCGGTTCATCTATAATAGTTCCATCTACCGCATAGACCTTATATTCCTCCATGGGAATATCTGCAAAGAACGCTTGTATCCGGTTGGACTGTTCTATCTGCCATGGATCTACCCTAAACCACTCATGGTCCATTGCAACATTTAAGGCAACCCTATAGGAATCACTATAGAAATTTCCATGTCCCCTGGTGAAGTTGGGAGTGCCATCGTATTCCGAATACTCCGGAGCTAGCCCCGTAACCGGATGACAAGCCTTGGGCAGGAATTTTCGGCTTGCGGTAGCGGCCTGCTTCCAAAACTCCCTATCTTCCTCCGGACCCCAAAGGGCAAAAAGTTCGTAGAAATGCGGAAGGTGATAGGACGGATCAGTCCATTCGGTTTCAGGGACAAACTTAATTAACTTATTGTCCGGATTCCACATGGGATCTCCTTCTTCGCCATCTTTACCTTTGTGTACGCATGCAGTCAAAATCTGCTTTGCCTGTACACTATAATCAAAAGGATACTCACCATCTCCCCAACGATTCGAAGCAAAAAGTAAAGCCATTGCAAAAAACTCTTCACCGTCAGGCGCGGGGCCTTCGGCATTGCGTGTTCCGTCTAACTGACATGACCAAGCAAAATAATGCTTATAACGACCGCTTTCATGCCACATATACTTCTTGGTCCACTTCCAGATCCGATTAAACAGCTCTTGATCGCCCATTTGAACTGCCATCATCATACCGTATGATTGCCCTTCAGTGCGAACGTCAGTATTACCCGTATCCATCAAATAGCCCATATCATCGCCTACGGGGTAGTAAATTCTTGTGTTTTCGTCACCGTGAAATAATTGATCCCAAGTATGGGAAATCTTCTTTTCAATATCCTCCGGTGAATACCCATATTCCTCAAACACATTACGATATTTTCCGGTGTAAAATGCACCTGCTTTATTGTTTGACAACTTTTAGCCTCCCTAACCAATATTTTTCTAATTTTTAAGGCATTCCCGTAACTTTAACCCCATCCTTAGTGATAGTATATTCCACTACTTCTCCGCTCCAAAAATGGAATTTGAGACGAATAGGTTCCTGATCCTTAACTTCACCGAAAAATTCCGGTAAGATTTCAATATAACCTCGTTCGTATTGAGGGTCAAAATCTGCACCGAATTGTTTATAGCTTGTCCAGTTATTAGGTCCTGCATTGCCCCCTTTAACATAAAGCGCTTCCATGGTAGCTAAAAGATCGCCTTTGAATTCTACGGGGATTCTAAAACGATTTCTAGTGGTTTCGATTTCCTCAAAAACCGGAGTGTCATAGGAATAAACGGAAATGTCCCAAGGAACCCCCGCGGAAAAGTGGCATGTGACTGTGGCAACTTCGCCGAATTCATCGCGGTTTAGTTTTTCTAGAAATTCGGATTTAATAACCAACCTACCATATAGAATATCGTACTCGGTGCCTTTTTGTAACTCGTATTCACCATGGGTAATTTTAACCAAGTCATTACCGTTTAGTTCTAATTTAAAGGGCTTATCTTTAATGGGAGCCCCTTTTTTTAAGAAAATAAAGTTATCCTCGGTGTACGAAGAGCGTTGTCCTTTCGGAACCATAATAGTGGAATAAAGGGCTTCATCTGACCACTTGTTAAGGCGCCTTTGATAATGTTGACCATTATCCCAAAGCATTAAAGCGAGATCCCGTTCTTGAGCATAATACGTCATATACTCAAAAAACTTCAGTTTTTCTCCTTGCTGAATCGTACCTAAATCCTTATCAAAGCCCAATAAGCCAAATTCGCCGATGATAACAGGCACACCATTTTTAACAAATGTATTATAAGCACGATCTAAGGAGGCTGTCAAATCAACCTTTGCTGCCTGACCAAACCGGGTTTCCCCTGCTACATTCACACTAAAAGAATGATATCCGTAATAATGCACAGTTGCAATTAAACGATGGTCATTGAATTTAGACATTGTTTTAGCTAACTCATTCATTCTTTTTTGTGAGACAGAAGCGGTTAAGGTTGAAAAGACCAATGGTCTGACATCATTATTTCCACCTGAACCACGTACAATACCATAGAAAGATGTATTAAGATCATCTAACATTTCAAAATAGCGAGGTGTATCTCTTCCCCAATCTTGATCAAATCTCGGCTCATTTAAAGATTCAAACATGACTTCTAAAGGATAGTCCTTAAAGTAATCCGCGATTTGAACCCATGCGGCTTCAAACTGCGCCAAAACCGTATCATAACGTCTTTCCATATGAAAGATCCAATCGGTGTCATGGTGCATATTGAGCATTACGTATAAATCATTCTCCAACGCCCAGTCTACCACCGATGCAACCCTTTCAAGAAATTGAGGTTCAATTGTATATTCGGGTGCTCTTCCCATACGGTGACCCCAAGTGACAGGAATACGAATGCCTTTAAATCCTTGAGAAGCTATAAAGTCAATCATTTCCTTA
>DUPA01000116.1 GCA_012838515.1 Natronincola sp.
AGTGGCTATCATTTTATGCCATTTGGTTTTCGTATTCGGAATAAATCTTGTGTATGCTGGCGAAATTGAGTTCCTAGAACACTTCACCCTAGTGGATGAAAATAATGATGCCGTTACAATGGCAGGTCGCGAATTAGACGTGGGTGATAACTATATTACAGCGGACAATAAGTTATATGAAGTTGTGAGAGTGGCGAACAAAAATATCCACTTAAAATATATTGAAACGGTTGAGTTACCCGATGTTTCTGAAGATTTATTAACGGCACAAGTTGGTAAGCCCGGCAGTAGTCAGGGTGTGGTGGGGATTTATCATACCCATAATGCCGAATCGTATGTTCCAACGAGTGGTACTGATTCGAAAGATGATGGTAATGGCGATGTATTAAAGGTTGGAAAAATTCTAGCCGATGCCATGGAAAAATCAGGTGTTGAGGTTCATTGGTCAGATAATAGTCACCTTCCCCATGACGGTCAGGCCTATATACGCTCTAGACGCACCGCTGTTGAATTACTAAGGCACAATCCCGATACTCTAATTGATGTTCACCGAGATGCCACTCCACCTGAGGTTTATGATACTAGCATTGAAGGTACCCCCGCCACTAAAGTGCGAATTGTAGTGGGGAGGCAAAATCAAAATAGGTGGGCCAATCTAGAATATGCAAAGCGAATCAAAGCCGTTGCCGATAAATTTTATCCGGGAATAATTGAAGGCATTTTTGATGCAAGGGGTAATTATAATCAAGATCTAGGCCCTAAGATGATTCTTTTGGAATTTGGGGCCCACACAAATCGCCTCGAACAAGCGGAAGCCGCGGCAGAATTCTTTGCAAAAGTTATTCCGGCTGCTGCGGGTTTAACTCCGGCAACAAGGCAGTCAGCTCAGGAACAAATGGGCACAGGTGCAAGAAAATCTATATTTTGGATGATCTTTATTGTGGTAGCCGCGGTTGTGGCGTTTTTACTCATAAGTCAAGGTAAAATCGGAAGTCTCCGAGGGTTTTTAAGAAGGGAAGCGGGTTTATCAAACGAACGCGATAGTGACCCTGATTCGAAAGAATGAGATACATTTTAACCATTATAGCAGCTACATTAGCGGGACTAGGTGCTCGTTGGTATATGTTGCGAAGGGACTACAGGCAATACCCCAGTTACCCTCAAGGTTGGGCAATCCATTTATTTCTTGGCTTTATCGGGGGTTTATTAGGAGCCATAATAGTGCCTGCATTTCTTGAGGAAGAATATGCCGCAATTTCATTTCTTCTACTTGCCGCGTCACAATTCAGAGAAGTGCGCAATATGGAACGTTCCACATTACAAGCCATGGAAGCAACGGAGCTGGTTAAAAGGGGAACAGCTTATATTGAAGGAATTGCGAGGGTATTTGAAGCTCGAAATTATTTGGCTATTTGGGTATCTTTGAGTGTGGCAATAGTGTCAGAATCTTTGGTAATGTTAGGCTGGTTGCGTCTGCCTTTTAGCATCTTAGTCGGTTCCTTGATAGCTATGGGCTTAAACCATGTTATGCATGGAAAATTGGTGGGCGACATTGCAACCATAACATTAGCGGAAATCCAGTTCGATAAATCGATGCTAGTGGTGGAAGATTTAAGGATCATGAATGTTGGACTGGAAGATGCACAAAATGTTTATCTGGAAAGGGGCTTAGCAGGCTCCATAAGCCCAAAAGATCCCAATAGTAAGGGAACCTTAGCCAATCTCGGGCAAATGCAAGCCATCGCCCATGATGTCTCCTCCATGGTGGGGATCTATATGGACGTTGGAGAGCAAGAATTCACGCCAATTGTACGTCGTAACCCCGATACCGGTACTCTTTACTTGGTAATGATTCCATCGGAACAAGACGAAAATGCTTTTTTGGCCGCAATCAGAAGGGTGCCTGTTTTGGAGGGGGCCATAAGAAAGCCCTTAACTTCAGTTGCGGGTAAAATGATGGACTAGGGGGACGAACATGAGGATTCTAGCGATTATTACGCTTGGGCGAGATAAAGTAGCCAGTGGAGTGCCAATCTTTTATGCTAAAGATCAAGAAGAACAGGATAATTTATGTTTGTTACTTAGCCGCATTTTAGGAGCGGCTGTTCATGATCTGCAAAACGGAGTTAAAGTAATAGTAAAGCACTAAACGAACACCTAATTATGCAGGAATTACATGGCAAATAGCGAAAGTAACAATCTTAGTACTCGTTGTTCGAAGGAGAGATATCAATGAGTAAACCCATAGTTGCCATTGTAGGTAGACCAAATGTGGGCAAAAGCACTTTATTTAATCGTATTGTTAGGGATCGAACCGCCATTGTAGAAGGAAAACCCGGTGTTACTCGGGATCGGATATTTGGTGAAGCAGAGTGGCTGAATAAACACTTCATAATAGTTGATACCGGAGGAATTGATTCCGAAGACGATGTCATCACCAGACAAGTGCGTAAGCAAGCCATGGTTGCAGTCGAACAAGCACATATAATAATTTTTGTAGTTGACGGCAGAGCCGGTCTTAGCGGGATCGACGAAGAAATCGCCCTTATTTTAAGGCGACATCAGAAACCCGTTGTTCTTTGTGTTAATAAAGTTGAGGCACAAAAAGACGTTTGGCAATATGCCGTGGATTTTTACGGACTTGGATTGGGCGAACCCATTTTGGTTTCGGCTGAACATGGACGAAATGTGGGAGATTTACTCGACGCAGTTGTGGAAAACTTCCCTGAAGATGCGGATCTCGAAGTTGACGATTCTCTAAAAATAGCCATTGTGGGTAGACCAAATGTGGGCAAGTCTTCACTTGTTAATAAGCTCTTAGGTGAAGAGAGGGTTATTGTTTCTGATATCGCAGGGACAACCCGTGACGCCATCGACACAAAAGTAATCTATAAAGATCAATCGATTACATTAATCGACACGGCCGGTTTACGGAGAAGAAGTAAAGTTGAAGAAGAACTGGAATATTATAGTGTAGTGCGTACTTTAGGGGCTGTGGAAAGATCAGATGTCACCGTTGTTATGATTGACGCAACGGAAGGACTCACAGAACAAGACAAAAAAATTGCAGGCTTCGCCCACGAACAGGGTCGAGGCATAATTCTTGCCGTTAATAAATGGGATCTAGTACCGAAGGAAACCAATACAATGCGTGATTTCGAAACGGAAGTCCGCAATGAATTACAGTTTCTTAGCTATGCCCCGATAATCTTTATTTCTGCTTTGACCGGGAGAAGGATATTTAATCTCCTAGATTTAGCGCAAGATGTGAATGAAGCTAGAAATATGAGAATCTCCACCGGAAGGGTCAATGAGATTATTCAAGACGCCATGGCAATGAATCAGCCCCCAAGCGATAAAGGGGTCAGACTAAAAATATTTTATGGTTCTCAGGTTCAAGTTAACCCTCCTGTGTTTGTTTTACACGTTAATCGCAAGGATCTAATGCATTTTTCCTATGAACGTTATTTAGAAAACAGGCTTCGTCAAGAATATGGTTTCGTGGGAACTCCCATAATGTTGGTTACAAAGGAGAGAAGCGGATGAGGTACGTTGTCATCATAATTTTCAGTTACTTATTGGGAAGTATTCCCTTCGGTTTAGTTGTGACGCGCCTTATGTCTAAAGTGGATATACGTAAATTGGGTAGCGGAAATATCGGTGTGACCAATGTGCTTCGCACGGCAGGGGTATTACCCGCTTTATTAACTCTCTTGGGTGATGTTGGTAAGGGCATGGTTGCAGTTTTTTTGGCGCGGTATTTTACCGGTGAATCGGCTTTTGCTTTATTAGCGGGTGCGTTTGCCACGATTGGTCATAATTGGCCCATTTTCTTAAACTTTAAAGGTGGGAAAGGAGTGGCTAGTGCCGCCGGAATGCTGTTGGCATATAGGCCACTTGTGTTGCTGACTTTGGTGCTTATTTGGTTAATTGTATTGATAATTTCAAGATATATATCGCTGTCATCCATCGTTGCGGCCGTTAGTTTACCGCTGATAATGCTGTTTTTCAAGGTCAGTTTGCCGGAATTAGTTTTAGGTATTATAATAGCGAGTTTTACAATATACCGGCATAAAGATAACGTAAAGCGGTTGCGAGAAGGCACTGAATTTAAGTTTGGAGAAAAAGCTAGGTCATAAATTTTTAAGTCCCTTATTTGAAAAATGAGGGGCTTTCTTTTTTGTACTGTTATATTTCGTCTCTCTCATTAATATATTATAATGTCCATCTAAGACTAAGTAACGAAGTTTAATGAGAGGAGGGAAATAGTGATGGAGAAATTCAACGTTTTTTCACACATTGCCGAGCGGACTAGGGGAAGCATCTATGTAGGGGTGGTTGGGCCGGTCAGGACAGGCAAATCAACCTTTATTAAACGTTTTATGGATCTATATGTCATGCCGAATATCTCAGACGTTTATTTAAAAGAGAGAACCCAAGATGAGTTGCCGCAAAGTGGTGCGGGCAGAACAATCACAACTACTGAGCCTAAATTCGTCCCCGACGAACCGGTTAAGATTCAATTCGAAGAAAACACTGAGGCAAATATTCGTTTAGTAGATTGTGTTGGCTATACAGTTCCTAGTGCCCAAGGTTATATGGACGATGATGGTCCGCGACTTGTACGCACTCCTTGGTTTGAGCAACCCATACCATTTCAGGAAGCGGCTGAATTAGGTACTCGTAGGGTAATTAACGAACACTCTACCATAGGGCTTGTGGTAACTACCGATGGTTCCATAACCGATTTACC
>DUPA01000117.1 GCA_012838515.1 Natronincola sp.
AAATTATCTACAAGTTGATTTTGAGATACTTGTTTCAACTGCCTTAGTGTAGGTTTCTTTGCTATATCGATTTCTTCGGGAAGACCCTTATCCCGCAGGGGCCATTCAAAATTCTCGACCATTACCGGCGTTTCTGGCACCACATGTGTTTCCTGTTCCAAGGACATTTCTTGTATTTCTTGTGAAGCAGTCAATTCTAGCACATCGGAAATCTCTGATGGTTTAGATGCCTCAACAAAACCCTCATCCACACCCTGGAATGCTGCTAAGAGACTTTCTATTGTTACCTCATTGGCATTTGACTGTTCCTCGCCTTGCACCAACCCCTCAAATTGGGTTAGGAACTGTTCAAGCAGGCCATCATCAACATCTTCACCTTTGCTTAGAAGCTCCTGCAAAATAATGATTTGATCACCTGCCGCATCGAATTGCTTCATGGATGCCTCTCGAACAATTGACTCCTCATTCACTTCACCTGCGAGAGTCCCTTGTGGCAAGTGGGAATGAACAGCAGACATGGCCAGTGAAAATTCATTGGGAACAAAAGTTTTCTTTACCTTTTCTTGTTGCTCCCTAGATGCAAGTTCAGGGAGAATCTCTTCGCACTCCTCAGAATCTCCTAAAAAAACAGCTAGTAGTGAAGAAAAGTTTGCATGTTCATCTTTTTTACCATCCCTCAGTTGTGGTTTACTGGCATTCACTTCCGGTTCATCTAAAACTCCATTGATTATGCCATATGGTATTATCATGTTCACCTCCCCTCTAATGAATTCCAACTATTTACCGGCATCACCTAGATTTTTACTTAAGGTTACAGCCAGATCAGTGGGCAATTTAGCAATAATATTAGCCGCATCTCGCCTATCCATCCTCAGTAAGATATCTAAAAGAAGAGTATGATCAACATTAGTCAAAATCCTTGCGGCTTCATCTACGGACATTTCTATATATAGCTCAGCTAAAGTGGTTATATTATAAAGATGCTCTTCCGCAGCTTCAAACTCGCTTTTAGCCTCTAAAAGCCTTTTTTCACGCCGATCTAAATCCAAAGTTCTACGATCTAACTCTTCGTTTTTTAGCCTTAATTCGTCTTCAAATTGCTGCAGATCGATTAATTGCTCTTCCAATTCAGCTTGCTTCTTTTCAATCCATACTTCACCGGCCTGACCGCGGGAATATGTCTCTAAGTGTGGTTCTAGCCAAGAAACCTTAGGACCCAGTCTCCAAAAAAGCGCGGGTCCATCTATCACACCTGTGCCGATAAAGATTCCAAAGGCAACTAATATGGCCACTAATAATGAGACTAACACTAAAATCCACCTACCCACGCTGATACCCTCCGATTAATCTAAAAATGATTTCATATCATCTAAAACCCTTTGTTCTTTCCTTAGTTCCTCTTTAACATAGATTTCATAATCTTGCTCTTTTAGCTTAGTGATTTTCTCAGTATCTTGCCTAGCCAATAGCCATTTTTGTTTGGCTTCATGTGCTTTTTCTTCTTGCCGCTGTATACGAATGATTTGCTTTTCGATTCTATCTTCTAATACTGCTAAATAAGAGTATGTGGCTTGTCTGATTTTAAAATCTTCATGATTATGACCAAACGAAATAATATCTTGTTTTTGCTCCCGCAAATATTGCAATTGGAATCGTTCTTGGTGAGCGAGACGTTCTTGAATTGCCCATTCTTGTTTAGCTTGTTCTTCAAAAATTTGTTTTACATTAAGCACTTTTTCAAGGCGAAACTTAAAGGCAGACATATCATTTACTCCTAAGATTCAATATTGAATATATCTTTTAGTTTCTTTAATGTATCCGGCATTTTTGCGGTTTCTGTTACTCCTTGCTGCAAAAACTCTGTTATTTGAGGATATAATCGAATGGAATTATCTATTTGAGGATTAGAACCGGATGCGTAGGCACCAATGTTTATTAAATCCTCCGCTTCTCGATAAATAGCTAAAGAAGATCTGAATTTACCGGCGAGTTCCTTATGTTCCTCTGTACTTACCTCTGTCATAAGCCTACTGACGCTGGCTAAGACATCAATGGCCGGATAATGATTGCGTTCAGCCAAAGCACGATCTAAAACTATATGCCCATCTAAGATCCCTCTAACCGTATCGGTAACCGGTTCATTCAAGTCGTCACCTTCCACTAAAACTGTATAAAAGCCCGTTATAGTTCCGACTTTTCCCGGTCCCGTTCTTTCCAATAACTTTGGGAGCATGGCAAAAACCGATGGTGTATATCCCCTAGTAGCCGGTGGTTCACCAATGGCAAGCCCCACCTCTCGTTGTGCCATGGCAAGTCTGGTGACGGAATCCATAACAAATAGCACATTATGGCCTAAATCTCTAAAATACTCAGCAATTGTGGTGGCAACCATTGCACCTTTAATTCTTACAAGTGCGGGTTGATCAGATGTGGCAACTACCACTACTGAACGTTTTAGTCCTTCCGGACCAAGATCCCGTTCTAAAAACTCCCTTACTTCTCGACCACGTTCCCCGATTAGTGCAATAACATTCACATCTGCTTCTGTGTTTCTGGCCATCATTCCAAGGAGTGTACTTTTACCAACACCACTACCTGCAAAGACCCCGATTCTTTGGCCTTTTCCGCAAGTTAACAGCCCATCTATTGCCCGTACCCCCACGGATAAAGGCTCTGAAATTCGTTGCCTCTCTAAAGGTCCCGGAATATTGCCTTGTATGGACATATAGCGAGAAGCTAACAGTTGACCACGATCATCCATTGATTGACCTAATCCATCAAGCACCCTGCCTAAGAGTCTTTTATCAACCGCCACACTTAATGGAGAACCGGTAGCGGTAACTAGACTCCCGGGACCTACACCCGTTAAATCAGCGAGGGGCATTAACAAAACCCTTTGATCCCTAAAGCCCACAACTTCGGCGGGTATTTCCGGTCCACTGCGTGGTTGAATCAAGCATACATCACCGATATTAGTGATGGGACCATTTGATTCTATGGTTAATCCAACGATTTGGACTACTCTTCCGCAATGAATAATATCATCGAAGGATTCTAAACGTTCTTTATAATGTTTGAGACGTGGGTTAGTTTCTTCAGTTTTGTTCATCATAAAGCACTTCCATCAAGTGAGTAGCAATTTTACCAAGGCGTTTTTCTAAACGGGCGTCAATTAAACCTTTATCCGATTCAATTAAGCAGCCTCCCGGACTTATGGAAGAATCCGCTTCAAATTCGATGCTAACACGAGAGTTGAGTTCTAAAGCTTCTTCATATTCGATGATTAAATCATAATCTTCCGGATTAACCCTAATTATGATCTTGTCCACCGACCCTAATGCACCTAAAGCATCGCGAACGACCGGATTTAACCAAGAAATGTCACCACTTACTTGTTTCTTCACTATTTTATCGGCAAGTAGCAGGCTAAACTTTAAAAAATCGTCTTCTAAAGATTCCAAGTTATTCACACGCAAAACAGTCGCTTCTTCAACAGTTGACTGTAAGAGCGACAATAAATTTCCGGCTTCTTCAATTGCAGATTGCTTTCCTTCAACTCGTCCCTCTTGTAAGCCTTCTTCAAAACCTTGCTCTTTTGCTTGCAAACGCGCTATTTCCACCTCTTCATCGGCAGAATCAAGTATTAATTGGGCTTGTTCCCTTGCATCACGCAATATCTCTGTTGCTTTACGTTGAGCTTCCTGCACTAAATTCGCGCTTTTTAACAAGGTATGGTTTTCGTGAGTTGCACTTGTCTCTTTAATCGATGTGGGGGCGGGTATTACTGTTTGAGAATCATTGGGAATTAAAACCTCTAATTCGGCGGCCTTAATAATTCTAGACAATTATCTCATCCTCCCCTCCGCGAGCAATAACAATCTCACCGGTGTCTTCTAGACGGCGGATGGTAGCAACGATTTGCTGCTGGGTTTGCTCGATATCTCGTAAACGAGCCGGCCCCATAAATTCAATGTCCTCCTTGAGCATTTCCGAAGCCCTTTTAGACATGTTCTTGTAAATTCTGCTGGAAACCTCTTGACTTGCAGTCTTTAAAGCTAGTGCAAGGTCCTTTGAGTCAACTTCACGTAATATTTTCTGAATTGAGCGGTCGTCAAGGGTAACAATGTCCTCAAATACGAACATACGCTTGCGAATTTCTTCTGCTAATTCCGGTTCTTCTTCTTCCAGAGAATCAATAATTACTTTTTCAGTAGAGCGATCTACCATGTTTAAGATATCCACAGCGGCATCTACGCCACCGGCCAATGTGTAGTCATCACTTACAAAAGCAGATAATCTCTTTTCTAACGTACTTTCAATCTCTTGCAAAACCTCAGGTGTCGTTCGATCCATGGTGGCCAGACGTTTTGCCACATCCACCTGAAGCTCTGGGGGTAACGATGATAAGATCATACCCGCTTGTTCAGGGTGCAAATAAGCCAAAACAAGTGAAATTGTTTGTGGATGCTCGTTTTGTATAAAGTTTAACAGCTGACCGGCATCGGTTTTTCTAGCGAAATCAAAGGGTCTAACCTGAAGTGAAGCCGTTAAACGTCCTATGATATCTTCAGCCTTATTCTTTCCTAATGCCTTTTCTAAAAGCTCACGAGCGTAATCTATACCGCCGTGCTCGAGATATTCGCGGGCCATCATAAGATCATGAAATTCTTCCATGATGCCATCCCGTACCTCTGGGTTAATTCTTCTTAAGGCAGCAATTTCTAAAGTCAAATCTTCAATTTCTTCTTCTCTGAGGTGTTTGAAAACAGCCGCGGAGTTTTCAGGGCCTAGGCTCACTAAAAGAATTGCCGCTTTTGTTTTTCCACCCATTGCTTGAGCTCTCATCTTAGACCCTCCTACTCGTCAATTAACCACGTTTTCATTAATAATGCGACTTCTTCGGGTTTTTCCTTAGCTAATTCCATAATCGTCTTACGAATATTGCGACGTTCCTTTTCTTCTTCGGTCAATTCTTCTTCAAATAAAGGTTCTTCATCATCTACAACAATGTCTAAGCTTGCTGCAAGTGTTTCTTCTTGAATCCTTACGCGTCTGGCCCTAACAACCAAGGCAACCGTTATTAGGATAAAGATCAGTACAAGTGCTAAGACCCAATGTAATGGTATGCCGTGGACCACATCGGGCGTAATTTCTTCACCCAAAAATGGGCTGGTTTCAAAGGGTACGCTAGCTACATATATACTATCTCCCCTATTTACTCTTAAACCGGTAACTTGGGTCACAGATTCTTGGATTGATTCTAATTGTGTGGGGTCTAGATCCCCATTTATCCAAACAGAAACATTAATATTACGAACTCCCCCGGGTAACACAGTTGATCGTGTTTCTTTCCTATTAAGCTCGTAGTTGGTGGTACCTTCACTTCGTTCCCATTCAACTGAATCTCCGTCATTTTCAGCAAAGACATATCCCGGAACATTTGATTCCACACCCGGTACCCCCCCGACACCTGATGTTGTTCCCCTATAAGATTCTTCAGAAGATTGGTGACTGCGAACAAGACCCTCATCCCTATTAATTGGAGTAAACACCTCACTATATTCCTCTAAATAGGCGAAATCCAACGTGGCATTCACACGGGTAATAACATTGCCATACCCGTAAATTCTTTCTAACATAGCAACAATACTTTTTTCTAGTTGTTGTTCGTAAAGCCATTGCATTTCAAAACGATCGGTCACATCACCGCCAATTTCGGCCATGCTTGGTGCATTCAAAACATTGCCTTTGCTATCCACAATAGTTACATTGTCAGGTGATAAGCCTTCAACACTGGAGGAAACTA
>DUPA01000118.1 GCA_012838515.1 Natronincola sp.
GCTACCACTACTTTAATCTGTGCATACATCTCATTCTGTTGCACAACAGCACCAAGAATCCAAGGATTATTAATATCCCCTTGTAAGATATAGTTAGGGTTTCGGTTTAAAACCTTACCCGATTGTTCTTTGACAATTTGATTTTTTCGTTCGGTAAATCAGTTGACACCTTTAGGGCTTTTACCCTAAAAATCATGATATAATCACTCTTGTCAGAGAGATAGATGTGCGTCCCCCCTGGATCCCTCGACTGAGGACTTATCCGTAAAAAAGCGTGTCACTCCACAAGAATGATTCGATGTTTAGCTGGTTGGGCCACCTTTTGGTGTTACCCGTTTCAAACGCAAGGTTGTTCGGCATTCTTCTTAGTGGATTCTCTGATTTATCAATGTTTGAAAGGTGTGTTACTATGTCGCAATTCCAAGATGACTTTGTAGTGGGGATTGATGTATCCTCACAATTCTCGGTTGTCGCCATGCTTGAGCCTTCCGGAAAGATGATTCGCAAGCCCTTTCGAGTGGATCATAGTCCCGCCGGATTCAACAAATTTCTTGAGATTCTAAAAAAAGAAGAAGAGCGGTTGCAACGAAAGCCCATCTACTTCGTAGAATCTACGGGTATCTTTCATTTACCGCTCTTCTTCTTTCTGAGATCGAATGACCTCAAAGGATTTGTTCTCAACCCTTTGTCTGTCCATTCTATCAAAAACTTCGATCTTAGGAAAGTGAAAAACGATAATAAAGATGCCGAGGCCATTGCCAAGCTAGCCAAATACCAAGATGTTAAGTTTTCCCTAGTGCCGGAACCGCAAATTCTCGCACTGCGGATGATGGCACGGGAGTATTTTGCTTTAGCGGATACGCTCACCGAGATAAAGAATAGGCTTTGCACTGACCTTTATTTGCTCTTCCCAGGTTTCTTAAGCATTTTTTCTAATCCCTTCGGGAAGACTGCTTTAGCCGTCTTGAGGGAATACCCTTCTCCCAAGGCCGTTCAACAGGCTGATCGTGAGCATTTAACGGCGTTGATTGCAAAGAACGCTCGCAAAGGTCTTGCTTGGGCTTCTGCAAAAGTAGATGCCCTTCTGGAAATATCCAATCTCACCAATGCCATGCCTGCAGAGCTTTCCGTCCTTGATTCCAAGATTACTATTAATCTTGAGATGATTTTGCAGCTTCAAAACAGCCAATTGGCGATTGAGAAGCAACTTCACGAAATGGTTGACGCGGAGGATTTTCCGGCCGCTGCACGCAGGTACATCGAACTCTTAGATGATATGCCGGGCGTTGGGTTCATCACGGCCGTGACTCTTGTAGCGGAGATTGGCGATTTCAGTCTATTTAAATCTCCTAAAGCCTTGGTTGCTTTCTTTGGCATTGATCCATCCGTCAACCAATCCGGCAAGTTCACCGGTGATAGAAACAAGATTTCCAAACGGGGCACACGATTTGGAAGACGTGTACTTTTTACAGTGGCCATGGCTTCTGTTCGCACTAACCGAAACGGCCAACCGATTAACGCAGTTCTTCGGGAATACTACCAGAAAAAGTGCGTTAACAAGAAGAAGAAGGTCGCTTTGGTTGCAGTCATGCACAAGTTACTTCACTACATGTTTGCCGTCTTACGTGACGGCAAGCCTTACCAGGTTCGGAAACCCGAACAACATCAAACATGGCGCCGGGACAAGCTTCATCTGGTGGCCGCTTAAGCAACAATTCAAGCTGATCACTTTTGGCTATTGTTCGTGTTTTTCAATAGCCTAATTTCTCACACCCTTTTTTACCAGCCGATTTTCTACGCGGAAAATCAAATTAATGCTTGACTTTAATTAGCTGGTCTGATACTGCTTTGAGACATTCTGTAGCTTAAGCACCCTTATCCCCCTTATTGTAATCTTGCTTACCTATTCTCGGCTACAAAGCTATTACCTTCTATAAATCCAGCTATCGCCCACGAGATTAAAGGCAATAACCGTTAATGCAATAAAGGATCCCGGAATTAACATTACCCAAGGTGCCACAGAAGCATAGGATTGTGCCTCTCGAAGTATCCCTCCCCAACTAGGTACCGGAGGTTGAATACCCACCCCGAGATAACTCAAAGAAGCCTCCACCAAAATGGCCCCTGCTAAGCTCGCTGAGAACTGCACTAATAGAGGATCTCGAATGTTCGGTAGAAAATGTACTAGCAATAATCTTAAATCAGTAATACCCATGGCTCTCGACGCCTCAATATAAGGTTGAACTTTAACATTTAAAACCTGGTTTCTAGTTAGTCTTAAAAAGATAGGGATGTTACCAATGGCAATTGACCATAAGATCACCCTTTGTCCCGGACCCCAAATTGTTGCCCATAAAAGAGCGAGTAAAATAGGGGGTAAGGATTGCAAAGAGGTGCTTACCCGCATAAAGCCTTCATCCA
>DUPA01000119.1 GCA_012838515.1 Natronincola sp.
CTCACTCACCTAATTGCCCCCTTTCATGGAGAAACCAAATGACCCTTTAAATCATGGGAATCGGCGGATTGTACCCTAATCTTCATGATTTTACCCACAGGATCAGCTTCAGATTCAAAATCAAACACCACCCGCATATAATTATCTGTATGCCCCATTGCTTGACCGTTATTTACTTGCTCCACCAAAACTTCCACTTCATTACCTATGAATGATTGATGAAACACTAAGGCTAATGCGTTACCTTTTTCTATTAGACGTTTGCTTCTTATTTCCTTTATATTTCCCGGAACTTGCTGGGTAAACTTGGCAGCTCTCGTTCCTTCTCTCTTGGAATACTTAAAAACGTGAATTTTGCTAAACCCTACTTCTTGCATTAAATCTAAAGTTTGTTGAAAGTCTTCTTCAGTCTCTCCCGGAAAGCCCACCATAATATCGGTGGTTAAACCAACATCGGGAATTGCTTGCTTGACTTTTCTTGCCACCTCCAAAAACTCAGCCCGTGAATAGCTCCTTTTCATCTTTGATAAGATGGCATCGCTACCGCTTTGTAACGGTAAATGGACATGGCGACAAAGCACAGGGTTATTTGCAACCAAGTCTATTAGTTCATCTGTGAATTCATTGGGTTCAACTGACCCAATGCGCAAACGTAGTAATCCTTCCACTTGTGTTACATCCCGAACTATCTCCGTTAAAGATATACTTGAATCCAAGTCCTTACCATAAAACCCTAGATGTATGCCGGTAAGGACAATTTCTCTATAACCTTCAGCCACGATGCGCTCAACTTGACGCAAAACACTATCAGGCCTCCTACTACGGGAGCGTCCCCGTGCGAATGGCACCCGGCAATAGGTACAAAATTGATTACATCCATCTTGAATTTTTAAACTAGCCCTTGTACGACCTGAAAAATCAAGTGTAGGTAAGTCCTCAAATTCCGTTACTTCAAATATATCTTTAACTGTAGAGTCCACATCGGCTTCATTAAAAGACTCTATTTTATCAACGATTTGCCCCCTACCGTCTGTACCAACTATTAAATCAACGCCCTCTATATCTAAAATCTCATCAGGTGCCATTTGGGCTAAACATCCCATGACAACAACTTTAGCTAAGGGATTATTCTTATGGGCGCGCCGAATCATCTGACGTGATTTACGATCACCCAGATTAGTAACGGTACAAGTGTTAATTAGATAAACATCTGCCTTTTCATTAAAATCTACAACTTTATACCCACGGGCTAAGAACTGAGTAATTACACTATCTGTATCATATTGATTCACTTTACAACCTAAAGTGCTTGTTGCGAGTTTTTTTACGGTCATTTTAAATCTCCCCATTTATATCCTAAAAGGCATAAGACAACCAATCCGGCCGTTTCAGTCCTAAGTATGCGTGGACCTAAAGAAACTGTGTGACAGCCAATCTTAACTAGTTTTTCTATTTCTTCTGCGGAAAACCCACCTTCAGGACCTATAAGCACTGATATTTTTTCGTGTTTTTCAACAAAGTCCCCCATCTTGGTTCGGTTTTCTCCCTCGTATGCAACCAAGATTAATTCACCCTGTTCGTTACGATTCATAACCTCAGAAATAAGATCATTAAAATTATAAAGTCCATTAACGATAGGAATAACCGTTCTACCACTCTGCTTAGCAGCCTCTAAAGCAATTCTTTCCCATCTAGTTTTACGTTTTTCGGCCTGCTTTGAGTCAAGCTTCACTACAGTATAACGGGAAGTAAAAGGCACAATTTCCATCGCACCGAGCTCAACAGCCTTCTGGATTACAAGATCCATCTTATCCCCTTTGGCCAGCCCCTGAAACAACGTGAGGTAAAGGGGGGATTCTTGCGATAATTCCTGCGTGTCATAAACCCTACCCCTGACTAAATCTCCCACCTCGGTAATTTCAACTAGATGAACTAAGCCACGCTCATCAACGCACTCAATATCACTTCCCGGCTGCAGGCGTAAAACATTTGTTATATGGTGAGCATCTGCTTGGGTAATTATAATTTGCCCGTCATTAGGCTGTCCCGCTTCAAGAAAAAATCGCGCCAAATCATTCGCCCCTTTGCCAAAGATAACTAACCCATTCTCCCCTTTGTATTCTCCGCAATAAGCGCAATCCTGCCTCGCGACCTAAGGAAATTATTTCCCCATCCCTTTCCTCGATTATTCCGGAAGCAATAAAATAGCCTCCCCGTTCGAGAGCATGGTATACGGAGGGAAACATCGGGCCTATAACGTCGGCAATAATGTTAGCTACTATAATATGTGGTTTCCCGGAAAGCTCCGCTAAAGAACCTTGCTTGATGGTAAAATCCACTTCGTTCATTTCACGGTTTTCCTTAGCAACTCTCACCGCAACAGGATCTATATCTACTGCCTTAACATTGGCTCCCAATTTTGCCGCCACAATGGACAATATACCGGATCCGGCACCGATATCCCAAAGCTCTTTGTTTTCAAGATTTAAATCCTGTAAAATCTCAATGCACATGGCGGTTGTTGGGTGTGTTCCGGCACCAAAAGCCATACCGGGATCAAGTTTAATTAAAATTCCCGACGAAATGTCCTCTTGCGATGCTTCCCAAGAAGGTCGAATATGGATTTGTCCAATTCTTAACGGCCGGTAATACGCTTTCCATGCGTCTGCCCAGTCATCTTCATTTACTTGGTTTTCAGTAACAATAACAGACCCGGGCTCAAAACCGAATTCACTTAAAGCGAGAATCTCCATCTTAATCTCTTTAAGCTCATTTGCCCCTAATGGGGCAGAAAAATAGCAAGTTATGGTAAGTTGCTCACTATGCTCAAATTCGGGGAAATAATCGCCCCAGCCCAGCCTTTGGGCTTGGTCGACTAAACTCGAATCTTCCACTGAATAACTATCTATTCCCCTCTTGTCAAGAACAGCATACACGCCTTCTTCCGCCCCGCGATTTACGCTGATTTTAACTTCCTGCCATTTAAACATTAGACTACTTCCCTTCTAAAGGTAGCCAAAAGCTGCCCAATATAAAAGGGCAGCTTAAAACTCAACTAAAAGCATCCTTCATTCGTTCAAAAAAACCCTTGGCTTCGTCGGGTAAATCTCCCCCACCTGCCTTAGCAAACTCCCTAAGCAAATCTTTTTGTTTAGCAGTAAGCTTCTTAGGTGTTAGAACCTTAATATTAACCAGTTGATCGCCTTTCCCCAGACCGCGTAAATCTTGGATACCCTTACCCCTTAATCGCATCACTTTACCTGACTGCGTGCCTTCGGGAATACGCATACTAACCGTGCCTTCCAATGTAGGTACTTTAATTTCATCTCCTAAAGTAGCCTGCACAAAAGAAATGGGCACTTCACAAACTACATTTCGTCCTTCCCTCCGGAAAAATTCGTGAGGTCGTACCCTAATCACAACCAAAAGATCACCGGGTGGACCGCCTTTTTGACCTGCTTCTCCCTGTCCGTTTAAACGCAATGTTTGACCATTATCTATTCCCGCGGGAATTGTTACCTTGATATTACGAGTCTTGCGCTGAGTTCCGGAACCTCGACATACGCGACAAGCTGTCTCGAAAGTCTTCCCTTCCCCTTGGCATCTGGAGCAAGTTCTTGTGCTCGCGAACTGACCTAAAGGCGTTTGTTGTACAACACGTACCTGCCCGCTACCGTTACAATCAGGGCAAGTGGTGATGGGTGTGCCAGGTTCGGCTTTATTACCATGGCAATGTTCACAAGTTTCTGTTCTCGGGATAGAGATTTCCTTCTCTAGTCCAAAGGCTGCTTCCTCAAAATCAATAGTAAGATCGTATCTTAGGTCAGCCCCTCTGCGTGGACGATTTCCTTGACGGCCACCAAGTCCACCCCCGAAAAACATCTCACTAAAAATGTCGCCTAAATCTTCAAACCCTCCAAAACCCTCAAAACCACCAAATCCCCCTGGTCCCGCATTTTCAAAAGCAGCATGCCCAAATTGATCATATTGTGCTTTGCGTTCTGGGTCTCCCAAAACCGAATATGCCTCGTTAATAGACTTAAATTTCTCTTCGGCGTCCGGTTCTTTATTCACATCAGGGTGAAGCTTGCGAGCCATGGTTCTATACGCTTTTTTTATTTCTTCCTCTGACGCCCCTCTGGGTACGCCCAGTACATCATAATAATCTTGCTTGGCCAAGCTTTACACCGCCTTTTTTGCAGCTGACTTAAGATTCTTCGGTAAAATCAGCATCAACTATTTCCTCATCATCCCCTGAACCTTGAGCAGACGGTTCGGCTTGAGCCCCTTCTGCTTGAGCCTGTTGATAAAGCTTTTCAGAAATACGATGTAAAACTTCATCTAGAGACTTCATCTTAGCTTTAATCTCTTCTGTATCATCTTTTTCAAGTGCTGCCTTAAGTTCATCTTTAGCCGAATCGATTTCTGCCTTTTGCTCAGACGTAATCTTATCTTCGCCTAGTTCTTTCAAGGTATTATCCACTGCCCAAAGAGCATTGTCAGCTTGATTGCGTAAATCAATTGCTTCGCGTTTGGCTTTGTCTTCTTCGGCATGTTCTTCCGCCTCTTTAACTAGCTTTTCTATATCCGACTCGGTCAAACCGGTAGAGGAAGTAACGGTAATCTTGTGTTCCTTACCTGTTCCGAGATCCTTCGCTCCCACATTAACTATACCGTTACGATCAATATCAAAAGTAACTTCAATCTGCGGAACACCCCTTGGTGCCGGTGGAATTCCGGTCAGCTGAAAACGCCCTAAAGTAACATTATCTACCGCCATCGGCCTTTCGCCCTGCAAAACATGGATATCAACAGCGGGTTGATTATCAGCGGCTGTTGTAAAGACCTGCGTTTCTTTACATGGAATGCTGGTATTTCTTTTGATTAAAGTGGTCATAACACCGCCGAGTGTTTCAATACCTAAGGAAAGAGGTGTAACGTCGACTAAAACCAAGCCTTCCTCTTGATCAAATTCCCCTGATAAAATCCCCGCCTGTACCGCGGCACCTAAGGCAACACACTCATCGGGATTGATTCCTTTATAAGCCTCTTTACCCATGAGTTTTTCGATAGCTTCCTGCACAGCCGGAATTCTTGTGGAACCACCTACTAACAAGACACGATCAATATCAGATGTCTTAAAACCGGCATCATTTAGCGATTGCTTGATGGGCTCAAGGGTTTTGGCAACTAAGTCATTTGTCAATTCGTTGAACTTAGCACGGGTTAAATTCATATCAAGGTGAGCAGGTCCGCTACTGGAAGCACTAATAAACGGTAAGTTTATATTAGTTTGAGGTAATCCCGACAATTCCACTTTAGCTTTTTCAGCCGCTTCTTTTAGACGCTGCATAGCCATTTTATCTTTGCTTAAATCGATGCCCGTTTCTTTCCTAAACTCGCCTACGAGATAATTTGTGATTCTTTCATCAAAATCATCTCCGCCTAGACGGTTATTTCCGCTGGTAGCTTTAACTCCAATATAACCTTCGTCAAGTTCTAGAATGGAGACGTCGAAGGTTCCACCGCCTAGGTCAAAGACCAAAACAGTCTGTTCTTGTTCTTTATCTAAACCATAGGCAACAGCGGCTGCAGTAGGTTCATTAATGATTCTGAGTACCTCAAGTCCCGCAATAACACCTGCATCTTTAGTTGCCTGTCTTTGCGCATCGGTGAAATAAGCCGGCACAGTTACAACAGCCTTACTGACCGACTCGCCTAAGTAAGCCTCTGCTTCTTCTTTTAGTTTACGTAAAACCATACCTGATATTTCTTGAGGGGTCATATCCCTTCCGTCGATTTTAACTTTATAATCTGTCCCCATGTGGCGCTTAATAGATGAAATCGTCCGATCCGGGTTGGTAACAGCCTGCCTTTTGGCAACTTGACCAACAATACGATCTCCCTCTTTAGTAAAGGCAACTACCGAAGGCGTCGTGCGACCTCCTTCCGCATTTGGAATTATAATGGGTTCGCCACCTTCCATTACTGCTACAACAGAGTTTGTAGGGCCAAGATCAATACCAATTACTTTTGACATTCTTCTTCCTCCTCACACATACCGACTAAAACTTTCGTATGTCTTAATACTTTTTCATATAACATATAACCAGTTTGCAATTGTTGTGTAACAACAAGATTGTCTCCACCTTCGCCCTCTAAAGATATGGCATCATGGAGATCGGGATCAAATGGCTGACCCACGGCATTGATAACTTGTAAACCATATTCCCCCAATACATTTAAAAGGCCCTGAGAAACCATCTTGACACCTTGAAAAAACGGATCTTCTAAACATTTTTCTTCACTTTGTGCGTCCAGAGCTCTCTCGAAATTATCTAAAACAGGAAGTAAGTTTTCTAGTAAATTGCGATTTGCTTCTTGCACTAAGTTTTCCTTTTCATTTCGACTTCGTCTGCGAAAATTCTCAAAGTCCGCTTTTAAACGAAGTAGTTGCTGGGTAATCTGGGCTTTTTCCCGTTCGAGTAATTCTATTCTAGATTGTAAACACTCGTCTGTTTCTACTTCTTCTTCACAAACATCAAAATCTTCTACACGGTTTTCTAACACTTCATCTTTGTTCGGCACACGGGTACCTCCTTCTCTAACAAACACCTAAAATTGCATAGTCTATTTTTGCTCGCTTAACAATGTACTTAACGAGCTTGATACCAAACTCACTGCAGCCATAACTTTTCCGTAATCCATGCGAGTTGGGCCTATAACCCCTAAAGTGCCCACCACATTATCATCAACATAATAAGTGCACGTAACCAAACTACAGTCCTGCATAGCTGTGTGAATGTTTTCTTGGCCGATCATAACTTGAACTCCACTAACACCTGAACTTGAACTCAAAAGATTTAAGATGCGATCTTTTTCTTCTAAGGCCTCTAGCAGTGCCTTTGCCCTTTCAACATCTCTAAATTCAGGTTGACTTAAAATATTAACGGCACCGGAAGCATAAACTTGCTCACCATTTTCTTCAGATAACCCTTGCAAAACTAGTTCCACCAACACCCTACCTATTTCACCATAATCTCTAATAATCTCAGCAAAAATGGTGGGGCCTAATTCGCGGTATGTTATACCTTTTAGTTTGTGGTTTAGTGTTAAAGATATTTCATTAATCTGTTCTGACGTATATTTTTGTTCTGTTTGAATCAATTTGTTTTTCACAATACCGGGATGCAAAACTAAAGTCACCAAGATACCCGTGTCTTCGAGAGACACCAATTGTAAATGCTGAAAAACAAGATGATCAGTACTGGGTGTCACAACTAATGATATTGATCCCGTTAGCAAAGCTAAAATCCTAGCAGCTTCATGAATTGAGCGATCTAAATTTAACTGAGCCCCTATAATTTTCTTTCTAATTTCGCCCAATTCAGGCATGGAAATAGAATGTGGTTCTAATAGGGCATCAACGTAAAATCTATAGCCCTTATCGGAAGGTATTCTTCCGGCAGAAGTATGAGGCTGCTCAAGGTATCCCATATCCTCCAGATCAGCCATTTCGTTTCTTATTGTTGCAG
>DUPA01000120.1 GCA_012838515.1 Natronincola sp.
TGATCGCGTGATCCTTTAAATGAACTAAAATGTTTTCCATCTGTCTTTCATCAAGTTCTTGGCCAATGCTCCGCAAAAGACTTACTGCATGTGCAAGACGATCATCCACTTCCACATGACCTACGCGAATATAGCCACCGCCACCCCGTCTGCTTTCAACTAAGTATCCTCGCTCTAAAGTAAACCTAGTGGTTAGAACATAATTTATTTGAGAAGGCACGCAAGCAAAGACGTCGGCCAATTGAGCACGACTGAGTTCGATACTATTTGTCTGACTTTCCCTAAGCATCCTTTTAATATGTGCCTCGATGTGGTCTGATAGATTACTCATGATTTATCAACTCTCTTTGACCAATACTGACCTTGATCATATTATAGCACATTTTCACCCTCGGTATGCAAGTGGGAAAAGATAGGTCAGGAAACGTCAAAGTGGTAAAAGTCCCCGTTAATCCAATCAAGGAAAGATAATGTTCTATTTACTCCTATTTTCGACGTTTTACACATAGATATTAACAGGAGGTATCTGATTTGTGATCAATTATATTTGGTTTTTCATGATTTTGGCCGGGGTTATTACGGCGGCGAGCTCCGGAAACATTAATCTAGTTACCGAAGGTGTACTAAAAGGAAGTGAGCAGGCTGTTCTAGTTTCCGTAGGATTAATCGGGGTTATTTCTTTTTGGTCAGGAATGATGAGGATTGCTCAAGATGCCGGTCTAATTGAGTTTCTTTCGCGTCTTATGGGCCCTTTAGTCAAGCGCTTGTTTCCTGAAGTACCCCCCAAGCATCCGGCCATGGGCGCAATCTTGTTAAGCATGAGTGCGAATTTTCTAGGTCTGGGAAATGCCTGTACGCCATTGGGACTAAAAGCCATGAATCACCTGCAAGAATTAAATAAAGAAAAAGATGTGGCCTCAGACGCCATGTGTACTTTCATGGCCATTACATCTTCTAGCCTAACTGTAATCCCAACGACCATCATCGCTTTACGCCTAACCCACGGTGCCATAACCCCAACTGATATTATCGGCCCCATCGTGTTAGCAACTTTTTGTTCAACATTCGTCGCGATTATAGTAGACGCTATTTTTCGCCATTTTTCTAAGGGAGGCTAAAATATGACTGTAATTATTCAAACCTTATCTCGCTGGGCCATTCCCCTACTCTTATTGGGGATTACAACTTGGGGAATAAGCTATCGCGTACCCATTTACGAAAGTTTTGTGGAGGGTGCTAAAGAAGGATGGCAAACTTCATTACGTCTTTTACCCTATCTAGTTGGAATGCTCGTATCAATCCAGGTATTTCAACATACCGGTGCCCTTCAAAGACTAATCATGGTCTTAAGTCCCCTTACAGATTGGTTGGGCTTTCCAAAAGAAGTGCTACCCCTTGCCCTAATGAGACCTATTTCGGGTTCAGGCTCCTTAGCTCTTTTGACCCAGGTTTTGGAAACATACGGTCCAGACTCTTTTCCGGGGAGATTAGCAGCCACGCTCATGGGAAGTACCGAAACCACCCTCTATGTACTCACGGTTTATGCTGGATCAATTGGTCTAAAAAAGACAAAACATACACTTATTACATCACTTATCGCGGATTTCGCCGGGTTTTTAGCTTCTCTATATGTTGTTTTACGTTTTTTTGCATAATTTGGATCCCATTGGACATACTTATAAACATTAAACTATGGGGGAAATGGATCATGAATAGAATGACAAAAAAAGAAAAAAGAGAATTAATTGCATCTGCCATGAAAACAATTAGTGAACAAGAAGGGCTATCTCCCGAAGCCCGCAAAAGAGGTATCACAAGCTTAGAGCAGGCTTACAATAAAAATCAAGACTCTAAGTAGCGAAAAGGGTTGCCTCTTCCTAATGTCGTATACATAGGATTAAGAGAATCGACAAAGGGGAGATCTTTAATGTCCAACCTACTAAAGCAAATTCCCAGCATCCACAGATTACTAGAGGATTCAACCATAAAAGAGGCAACAGGGGAGCGAACTACATCTGAGGTTACCCACATTATTAGGAAATTTATTAATCAATTAAGGGAGGAAATAATCCAAAATCAGGTAGCTCCCGGCTACGAGGAAATAGTATCTAGATTAATCGAAACATTGCAAGCCGATGCTTTACATAAATTCCAAACAGTTATTAACGCCACGGGTGTGCTTTTACACACCAATCTAGGACGGGCTCCTATGCCGCAAAAAGCAATTGAGAAAATAACTGCCTTAAGTCTAGGATATTTCAATTTAGAGTTAAACCTAGAAACGGGAAATAGGGGTAGCCGGTATACAAATGTGGCTAATCTATTTAATTTGCTAAACGCCGTTGAGGAAACAGACACCGTCATAGTAAATAACAATGCCGGTGCAGTGTTACTGACTCTTAAAGCACTCACCCACGGGCATGAAGTAATTGTGTCCAGAGGCCAACTCGTGGAAATTGGCGGTGGTTTTAGGATTCCCGAAGTAATCGAATCAAGCGGTTGCCTGATTAGGGAAGTAGGCACCACTAATAGAACCCGTCTCAGCGATTATGAGAATGCCATTACTTCGGAAACAAAAGCGATTCTTTTGGTCCATCCCAGCAATTATAGTATAGTTGGATTCACCGAAACAGTATCAAGGGAAGACTTGGCCCGGCTTGCTAAAGAGCGCGGGTTACTTTTGATCGAAGATATAGGTAGCGGTGCCTTCGCACCCTTTGCCGAGCCGCGGGTATCAACTGCACTTAACTCTAGCCACATTGTTACATACAGTGGTGATAAGCTCCTAGGCGGTCCGCAAGCAGGTATCATTAGCGGTCGCCAAGAGTTGATCGATATTATAAAAAAGGAACCCTTACTAAGGGCACTGCGCATTGACAAGCTCTCGCTCTTGGCATTAGAAGCCGTACTCGAAATTTATCTAAATCAAGAATACGATGAACTACCACTTTGGTCGTTGGCAAACATAGACCCGGAGGGAATCAAAAAACGAGCTAAAACGTGGCTAGACCAACTGGGACCCGGACTTAACGGAGATATTCGCCCCACCTTATCCACCATGGGTGGAGGATCACTACCGGGGGAAACAATACCCTCTTGGGCGCTAGTTATCAAAAGCGATATCGTTGCCTGTGATGAACTGGCCGATTGGTTACGGAAAAACGATCCACCAATTATAGGCAAGATCAATCAAAATGGAATTTGGTTAGATCCAAGAAGTGTTCTTGATTGGCAAGATGAAGCATTGCTTAATGTTCTACGAAATGGGGTGTCTCAGTGTTCATAATGGGTACAGCCGGTCACATCGATCACGGCAAAACCACCTTAATCCAAACACTTACCGGAATCAATCCCGACCGTCTCCAAGAAGAGAAGTCCCGTGGCATGACAGTGGACTTAGGATTTGCTTGGTTCTCCCTTGCAAAAGGAAATATCGGAGTGGTAGATGTTCCCGGTCATCATAAATTAATCAAAAACATGCTAGCCGGCGTGGGGCAAGTGGATTTCGTACTTTTAATCATAGCTGCCGATGATGGATGGATGCCTCAAACACAAGAACATGTCGATATTCTCGAACTTTATGGAGTTAAGCATGGAGCGGTTGCTTTAACCAAAGCCGATTTAGTTGACGAAGAGTGGTTAGAACTTGTCAAACATGATATTGAAGAACATATTGCCGAGACAACCCTAGCGAGCTTCCCCGTTATTCCCGTATCAGCCACTACCGGATATAACATTGACACACTCAAAGAATCGCTCAATAATATAATCTCCAACTTGCCACCAAGAGAAGAAAGCGGCAACCCCTTATTATGGATTGATCGCGTTTTTACAATCAAAGGTTCAGGCACTGTAGTAACGGGTACTCTGTTAGACGGGGCCCTAGAGGTGGGTATGGATATCACAATTAATCCACTTCGAGCAAAAGCAAAAATCAGAGGTCTGCAAACGCAAACACATACAATTGAAAAGGGGCAACCCCATTCGCGTCTGGCGGTTAACCTTACGGGAATCGAGAAAGAACAAATCAGGCGAGGAATGTATCTTGCTCTTCCTAATAGAAGGCCTTGCTTTTCGCTCATAAATTCTCACGTTAGACTTTTACCTCAAGCACCTCAAGGTCTAAAAACCGGGCAACAAGTTAAACTTTATATAGGAACTTTAGAAACTTTGGCCACTGTGAAAATCTTAGATTCAGAAAAGATTGATCCGGGGCAAAACGGTTTTGTACAAATTGAGTTGGAACAACCGGCCCATTTTAGTTTTCAAGACAATTTTATTATCAGACATAGTGAACTACAGGCAACCTTAGGTGGGGGACGGTTTATAGAGGAAGGCATTGCCGTGCGGGGCAAAAATTTAAGATTAATCGGACCCCATCGGTTAAATAGCTTATTTGCGTTTGAAAAGCCAGAAGCATTTCTTGACTTAGCCCTTTTACGAAAGAAAAATGAAGCAAACCCAAAAACCCTGGGCTTGTTAAAGGCCGCTGATCGAAATTTTTGGACAAAAGAACAATTCATTGAACATGGACTGACACTACATCCGGAGCTTGTACAATTTGGCAATTACATAATGGCTCCGGAGCGCTTAAATACGCTACAGCAGTTTATTACACAAAGGGTCGAAGAGTTCCATCAAAAAAACCCTTTAGCCCAGGGAATCAACAAAGAGACATTGCGCGCGGAGATTAAAATACCTTCGAGACTTTTTGATCAAGTTTTGGGAAGCACTCCACAAACGGAAGAATTTCAGGGTGCAATTCGAAGTAGCAAACATCGAATTAATTTGTCCTCCGAAGAAGAAAGACAACTCGCCAGATTAATTAAACAAATCGAATTGACTCCATACGAACCACTTAATTTAACCGCTATGCTCGAAGGTGGTTTTAACAAGGAGCTCATTTTTGCCGCGACCTACTTGAACAGGCTCATTGCCTTGGCAAATGAACACTGGACAAGCCCAAAAATTCTTAATTCCGTAATTGACACCTTATTTAGCGAAGATATTTTTCAGACAGAATTTGATTTAGCCACTTTTAGGGATCGCTTTAATACCAGTAGAAAATTCGCTTTAAGTTTTCTCGAATATTTCGATGCCAGAGAAATCACCATAAGAAAAGGGGACGTTCGCGCCCTCGGCAAACGTCCCTAAAATACATATTGGCGGGAGAATATGGGAATCGAACCCACCGAGGATAACCCATGTTACCCCCCAAACAGGTTTGAAGCCTGCGGAGCCCACCAGGAACTCAAATCCCCCCGTGTTAATTAGTATTGTATCATACTTTCCCCTATTTTCAATTAAAAACGAAGGCTTATTTCATCAGGTAACACGACTTTTTGACCATGGGCGTCTTCAACCAAAAGACGCCCATCATGCAACACCTTTTGTGCCTTCACTTCGCTTGATCTGTCCCCTTGAATTATCTTAATAGGGCGGTCTAGAAAATTACCATGAATCCTAAAAAGGCCTGTAAGATCTTGATGTTCTTCATTATGTAGGGCCCTAGCCCTCTCCACCCCAACCAAAACCCGATCTAAAATTCCCAACCTACACCAACTAACTCCTGTGAGTTCTTCCATTGAAACCCATAGCCCTGAGCTAAATTGGACCGAGCGATTTACATTTAGACCTATTCCCGCAATTACCCAAAGCGTTTTGTTAAACCTGATCGTTTCAAGTAAAATGCCACCAAGTTTACGTTCTCCAACCCAAAGATCGTTAGGCCATTTTACTTTTACATCGGGAATTAGAGATTTAAACTCTTGAACTAAGCCCAAACCAATCATGAGCGGCAAAATGCCCAAGGATTCTCGACTGGGCCAGCTCCAAGCTATACTGATCGCAAGGGATGAATTGTCCGATTTCCACTCGCGTCCGCGGCGACCCCGTCCTTGCGTCTGATTTAATGCCCAAATAACAGTTCCGGTCGGACAGTCACTTTTGATCCGGTCTTTTGCGAAAGAATTTGTTGACGGTATGGTATGATACACTTCAATCGCGGAGATTGTTTTTCCCGGCCACTGGATAGACTTAACAGAAGAAGACATAAACCCACTCCCTTGTCAGAAATCTTAAACAGCGTTATAATTTTAATATCAAAATTAAAGGAGGATTATTATGCGAACCAAAGAACGTGTTTTAACTATTTTACTTGTATTAACTGTTTTGCTTACCGTAGGCGGCGTAATAGCCCACCTAATGCCGGTCCAAACACTCAGTGCAGAAGAAATGACCATGGAGATACCTAAGACTTCTGCCCCACCGATGCCCATGCTAGTTGATAATCCCTATGTCATTGCCGATATTGCGGAGCTAGCCAGCCCGGCCACAGTTTTTATTGCGGTGGAATGGCCCATGCCTGAGAAACCACAAGTTGAGCAAAATAGACCTCATGATCCTTTCAATTTCTTTTTCGATTATTGGTTTTCAGATCCCTTTTTCTCACCACGACAAGTTCAACCCTCAAGTGCCGGTTCCGGTTTCATCATTGACGAATCAGGTACTATTTTGACAAATCAGCATGTGGTTGGCAATCTAGGTGAAGGACAGACCATAACTATTGCAGTTGATGCAAATGGATTAGAACGGGAATACAAGGCCGAGATCATTGGCTCCGATAGCAGGCTTGATCTGGCGGTTCTGCAAATCATTAATGAAGACAATCATAAATTCCCCACTGTTGCCTTAGGAGACTCCGATAGCTCTAGAATTGGGGAGTGGACGATCGCCATTGGAAACCCATACGGCAAAGATTTTGAACACACCGTCACCGTCGGGGTATTAAGTGCCAAAGGCCGTGAAATAACCATTAGAGATAAAGATTCCGGAGCAGCCAATGTCTATAAAAACCTTATGCAAACAGATGCGGCCATCAACCGCGGCAATTCCGGCGGACCCCTTTTAAATATCAAAGGAGAAGTAATAGGGATCAACACGGCTGTACATTCCCAGGCACAAGGAATTGGCTTCGCCATACCTATTAATGTTGTCAAAGAAGTTCTTGATGATTTGATTAATAAAGGCGGCGTCCAAAAGGCTTGGGTAGGCATTTATTATGGGGAGTTAACCGATTCTATCGCGAATCAACTTCGTTTACCTGATAATAAAGGAGTAATCGTCAGTGATGTTGTAAAAGATTCCCCCGCGGCGGAAGCGGGTTTACAGGCTTGGGACGTAATTAGAAGAATTAACGATAAAGATATTTTCACACTTAATGATGTGGCAGATGAAATAGAAAAACACGAACCGGGCGATGAAATTCTAGTTACAGTATATCGTGCGGGAGAAATGCACCTCTTACCTGTAACACTAGGGAATATGCCGGGCCACCTACGCTAAAATACGGTACTAAAAAGCAACCCTCCACAGGGTTGCTTTTTTATACTCACTTTATACTAAACCTCACCGGTTACCGGCTTTTGAGTGCCTCGAATACGTTCTTCAGACGACGGTGCTTCTTCAGTAACTTCTGTGGCAGCTTGCTCAAGCACCTCTGTTTCCGCTAACACAGGAGGTAGCTTTCCACCTTCCATAATGATCTGGAATTCTTCTTTACTGAGCGTTTCACGTTCTAATAAAGCTTCGGCAACGGAGGTCAATTTATCTTGATGTTCCCTGAGAGTAGCAACGGCCTGTTCATAACTTGTTTCTACTATGCTACGAACCTCTTCATCGATTAGAGCAGCTACCTCTTCACTATAATTTCGATCTCGGGAAATGTCGCGACCTAAGAAAACCAGGTCTTCTCCATTAGGCTTGCCGAAGGTTAAAGGTCCTAGTTTAGGACTCATTCCCCATTCCATAACCATCTTACGGGCTATACGCGTGACGCGTTCTAGGTCGTTTTGAGCACCTGTGCTAATTTCATCCAAAGCCAGTTCTTCAGCGGCTCTGCCCCCCAATAGATTAACCAAATCATCGAGCAGTTTAGAGCGATGAGTTACAAAACGCTCTTCCTCAGGAAGCATCATGGTATAACCACCAGCGGAACCCCGACCGACAATCGTAACCTTGTGTACAGGATCACCATGCTTCGAATAATATGCAACCACAGCGTGACCCGCCTCATGATAAGCGAAGACCCTACGATCTAATTCACTGAGAACCCTACTCTTCTTCGAAGGTCCCATCAGCACTCGATCTATAGCTTCTTCCGCATCGTCCATTGTTACTGATTTGCGATTGGCACGGGCGGCTAAAATCGCCGCTTCATTTAATAAATTTTCCAAATCTGCTCCGGAAAATCCGGGCGTTCGCCTAGCTAATACACCCATATCAACCTCAGGAGCAAGTGGTTTATTGCGACTGTGAATACCCAAGATATCTTTTCTTCCTTGGAGATCCGGTCTATCAACGAGAACTTTGCGATCGAAACGCCCCGGTCGCAATAATGCAGGATCAAGGACGTCAGCCCTATTGGTAGCGGCCATGATAATTATTCCCGAATTAACTTCAAAACCATCCATCTCAACTAAGAGTTGATTTAAGGTTTGTTCACGTTCATCGTGTCCTCCACCTAGACCTGTACCTCTTTGTCTACCCACGGCATCTAACTCATCAATGAAAATTAAACATGGTGAATTCTTCTTAGCCGTTTCAAATAAATCGCGTACTCTAGATGCACCAACACCGACAAACATCTCCACAAATTCGGAACCACTAATCGAGAAGAAAGGCACCCCCGCCTCACCGGCAACAGCCCTACCCAGTAAGGTCTTTCCGGTTCCGGGTGGTCCGATTAAAAGAACACCCTTTGGAATTTTAGCCCCCAAATCGCTGAATTTCTTAGGTTGCTTTAAAAATTCCACAATTTCGGCTAATTCCTGTTTAGCCTCTTCAACTCCGGCAACATCACCAAAATTAACCGGCGACTTATCCGGCTGATGCAACCGGGCCCTACTTTTTCCAAAAGACATTGCCCTATTATTGCTTCCTTGCATCTGGTTCATAATAAACAACCATAAAAGTGCGATTAAAACCACAAAAATAAGATTGGGAACTAAAGCAACCCACCATGGTGCCGTGGGTGGCAGTTCAGCTTCCAATTGAACATTTTTAGCCTCTAACCGATCAGCAATATCGGACATTTTACCCATGGGAACTAAGGCAGTAAAAGCTGTTCCATCTTTGAGTTTACCATCAAGGTGCTGCTCGCCTACTAAGCGCACCGACGCAACCCGGTCGTCGTTTATATACTGAAGTAATTCAGAATAATAGAGTTCCTTAACCGAACTCCCCGGAGAATATAGATGGCTTACAATTGAAACAGCAATGATAGCAATAATTAGATATAATCCAATACCACGAATAAATTTACTCAACTCTTGCCCTCCTTTTTCTAAACTCAAGAGCATAAAAAGCTTTGCGTCATACAATTATAACATAGGGGCTAGAGTGTGACAATGCCTATAACTTATTTGAAAAAACTTAATCTCACAACACTAACCGTTTTGGAAGATATGGGGGCAAACGAACTTCGACGCACCGAAGGGATCCAGATTATACCCATTTGATCGCAGACCAGTGGCAAACTATCGCGTTGGTCTATTGGTATTTTCTCATCAATCAAGAGGTCCTTAACTTTCTTACTTCCCCCTAAACCAAAAGAACTAAATCTATCGCCCTTTTTCCTAGAGCGCACAAATAAAGGGAGAGATAAAAGATCCATATCAAAATCTTCACTATCTTTTGGTTGCGGTTCTAGTTCATCTGCTGATAAAATTTCGCTCTTAATTAGCATATTCCCCAAACTGATTTCCCCGGGTACAGACAGTACTGTTCTATCCAATTTTACACTGGGGCTTTCACCAACATAAATCAACTTCTGATTGGCAGATACAACCACCTGCGGTAAGGATAAGTGAAATGTTGTGTTTTCATACAATTGTCTTCGCCACTCTTCGATATGGGAAAACCCAATTCGCAATAAATGTCCTTGATAACGGTATATCAAGGCCCTTAGTACCCTGCGCTGCATCGCGGTTGATAACTTGCTAAAAACAGAACGTGGAAATAAAACTTGTTCACCCATCTTAGATACATACTCGTGGCAAATTTCTTCCGTTTGTCTTTGGAGTTCTAGTTCATCCGCGCGTGCTAATTTCGCGAGTTGAATCAATTGTGTTTTAATTTCTGGGTTATACTCCCTAACTAATGTGGGCAAAAGTTCTTGACGAATTTTATTCCGCAAATAAATCGGTTCAAAATTAGATTCGTCCTCCACATAAGGTACCCTAAAAGCTTTGCAGTACTGCTCAATTTCTGATTTGTAAATTGATAATAGCGGTCTGATAAACAATCCTCGCTCCATGGGAATTCCCGAAATACCAAGTAACCCACTCCCGCGTACAATTCTCATCAAAACAGTCTCTGCTTGATCATCTCCATGATGACCTAATGCTATACGATTAAAGCCATGTTTCTTAGCATAGTTCAGTAACAACTCATAACGAATTTTGCGGGCTCCTTGTTGCTTTGATTCGCCGCTGGTAATTAAATAGCGCTCCACATCATAATTTACAATTTCAACGGAAATACCCTTCTTTTTTACGTAATCTCTCACAAAATTTGCCTCTGCCGTAGCAGAGTCACGGAAACCATGATTAAGGTGGAAAACACCTAGCATCTTCGGATTCCAACGTGAAAAAAGGTGAAGGAGAGCCATTGAATCAGGCCCACCACTCACCGCAATCAGTACTTTTTCGGATTTAGACAACGCCATAATTTCGAGGTTTCTTTGAAATTCCGGCAATAAATCAAAGTCCACTTGATCGCTTCCTCCTATAGACATCTATGTCCCAGTCTACCCTTACCAAGCGTGCCACCACCACCATCATATCATCTACCACTTCACCGTGGGCAACATCTAATCTTTGTTTTAATACTTCTTCTGCCAATGAAGCGGGATCGTGTGAGTTGTGGAGTCTCCGTAAATTCCAGCACATCCATTCGTCCTTGCGCGCTATATTCCTTTGTGCATCAAGAACACCGTCAGTACTCATAACTAATACTTCTCCTTCTCTTAGCTTTCTCCTATCGGTTTGGATGTCAACTTGGGCAAGAACACCTACGGGCAGACAATGATTATGTACGATTTCCACCTCACGACCGCGTTTTATAAAGCTTGGAGCGGCTCCGATTTTTGCAAATTCCAAATCACCTGAGAAAAGATCTACCACAACCAGATCAATAGTTACAAACATCTCCTCGGGATTGCGTAACATCAACAAACGATTAATAGAAGACACAGTTGTGGCTAAATTATAGCCGGCTTTGAGCATACGTTCTAAAAGACGCACAGTTACATTGCTTTCGGCGTGGGCCTTTTTTCCCACCCCCATGCCGTCGCTTATGACAATGGCGAGTTTGCTATCGGAGATCTCAAAAGCAACCTGACTATCTCCGGAAATCTCTTCTTGTGCAACTTTCGCTTTTCCAATCTCCACCCTATATCGGGGACGCGGTGTTATTGTAAAACTGCAAAAACCCTCTTTTCTACAATTTGATGTTGATACCATATATCTTTGCGATTCGATTGTGCCACTACAAAAGTCTGCTATTTCTTGACAAACTGTACGTGTTGAGCAGGGCTCTTCCAAAGCACCATGAATTTTATAACCGTCAAGGGTTTGTAAAACAGTGGCATAAGTTAGATCTGCACCGGAAAATTCCGCGAGAATTTTTCCTTCCAGCTCCTTGGTAAAAGAAGATTTAGGTGAAAACGAAATTTTCATAGCTTCTAAGAGTTCAGATATCCCTTGCATTTGGTCACAAATAAGGGTATTTTCGTCGTGGAGTAAACTTACTTCCAATTCCTTCAAAACAGTTAAGTATTGATCTATCTTTTCATTAAATGCCTTTTTTACATATTTCTCTTCACTTTGGGTTTGCTTTTGATATCTAACTGTCCCTGGCAAAATACGCGATAAACGCTTAAGACTTGCCTCAGGAACCAGACAACCTACCACGGCCGCTAACATTAAAACAAAAAGCCATTGCACCGTTTCAGGACCTGCAGGGCTAGGTGCCACCGCAATCAGTGCCAACAATGGACCTACAAAATACCCCCACTTAAAGTAACTTAAAATGCCAACCAGCAAACCTGAAACGACCAATAATAAAACAAAATGCGTTGATTCCCCCAAAAGCAAAGAAAAGAGAGCCAACGCAGTTCCGGCAATTGATGCAAATGGGAGACCACCTAACCGAGTTCCGATAATGATTAAGAACATAGTCAATAAAAGTCGGGGAGAAAACCCACTATAACGCCAATTTATAGAAATAATTAAGGTTATTATAATAAATATTATTTGCAATTCATCGCGGCAAGATTTTTCTTCTGAACTTTGCGACAAAAGAGCATACAAAAGCTCATAACTAAACACCGCCAAAACACACTCTGTAATAGAAGCAATATAAACCATAAAAACAGGTTGTAAAAAATAGTGGAGTGGCATTTTAATCAATATGCAACTGCAGATTAGCCAGCACTTACTAAATTCTTTGCTTTTACTGGGTGAAAACCAAATTAAAGAAAAAGCAGCATAATAAGGTAAAGCTAAACGAAAGTCGACGATGCTAGTTATACCGGCTAGCACCCCAAAAAGAACATAGGGTTTAGACAACTTTCGTTTTGAACCTCTCCATGCTGCCAAAAACGCTAGTCCGAATGGCCAGATGTCTCCAAATATAGCACCGCGACCTAAAAGGAAACCCAGCATTACCCAGGTCAACGGAGAGTACATTAACACTTGCCATACAGAACTTACTTTTGATCTGTCTTTATCCATCCCTAAAGGAACGGATAGAATCTTAGCCATAGTATCATCTCCAGTCACATACTTATTTTACTGTAGCAAATAAGTCTGTTCGAAAGTGTCGAAGTATCTGGAGAGGGCAGAAAAGTTTTCTCGGTTTTTCTACAAATACTAAAAAACCCTACAAATTTTGTAGGGTTTATCGATTGTGTGATGGTAGCGGCGGCTGGATTTGAACCAGCGACCCTACGGGTATGAACCGTATGCTCTGACCAACTGAGCTACGCCGCCATGACATGATTATTATACAAAGCAAGCCCCGTAAAGTCAAGAGCGCTGACTATAGTTTTTTAGAATCTTGTTTATATGGTATAATTAAATTTATCTTTACCACATGGGGGTTGCAATATGGACAACAAATTTAAGGTCTTTTTCATTTCATTCATCTTTATATTGATTTTCACCGGGGTTGTCAATAAGGCTTCTGCCAACGATAACACCCGTTATAAAGGAAGAATTACTAATGTCGAAGTAATCCAATCCCAGCCTTATCAAGATGAAGATTGGGTTAACCAAGTGGTCACTATTAAACTATTATCCGGGCCTCATAAGAAGCAAACCATTGATCTACACCACACATTAACGGGGCACCCTTATTTTGATCTAAATGTAAAGAAGGGTGATAAAGTTATTATTCAAGTGGAAGAAAACGAAACTTATACGGAGTATTTCATCGTGGATTTCGCCAGGCAAACTCCGATTATAGTTATCACATCGTTATTTGTTATATTAGTTATTATGATAGGCGGTCGCCAAGGCATCAAAGCGATTATTTCCCTCATTGGTATGGGCATTATCATTATGACCATGATCTTACCTCTGGTTCTTAAGGGATATAACCCGATTTTAGTCACTGTTGGGTTGTCCTCCATTTTGACCGGAATTTTCATTGTCTTTATTGGTGGATTCAGCAAAAAAACGCTGGCTGCAACCGCGGGTACAATTGGCGGGCTTTTGGCTTCCGGAATTTTAGCGGTTGTAGTCGGGAGGGCAAGTTACCTTACGGGCTTGTCTTCCGGAGAAGCCCAAATGCTCCAGTATATGGATGCTTCCATCGACTTTAGGGGATTACTTTTTTCCGGAATTATTATCGGAGCACTAGGGGCAATTTTAGATGTGGGAATTAGCATAGCTTCTTCAATGGAACAAATTAAAGAAGCCGATCCAACAACCGATTTTAAAACGTTATTTACCAGGGGTATTCTTGTGGGGCGCGATCTAATCGCCACAATGTCAAACACGCTAATATTAGCTTATGTGGGATCGTCGCTACCATTACTTTTGCTTTTCCAAGCCAGTAAAAGCAACTGGGGCGAGGTTTTTAACATGGAACTCATCGGAGCCGAAGTGGTGCGCTCCATGGCCGGAAGTATCGGTTTAACGTTAGCCATTCCCATTACCGCTGTCATTTCCGCACTGCTCTTTGTCAAGCCTCAAAACGAAAGCGAAGATCTTGGCAACTAGCTCATAAAGTTCAGGAGGTATCTCAGATCCTAACGGAAGTGTGGCCAAAGCGTCTACCAATTCGGCGTGCTCATAAAAAGGCACCCTATTTAATTTGGCAATCTCGATTATTTTGCTAGCTAACACACCTTGCCCCGAAGCAACGATTTCAGGAGCTTGTTTATTAAAACGATCGTAACGTAAGGCAACTGCTTTTCGCATGATTCAACCCTCCACGTCTTCTTTTATGGCCACGCCTGCATCGATTAAATCCCACCCGGAGCCACTTAATTCGTCTCTAAAAACGGCAAGTGAACTTTCTGGAAAGGCTTTCTTATTTCTTTCCACACTAAAGGTTATATTTACTTTATTATCCAAAATGTGCAAATCTACTGTTACTAATCCCATGCTTAAAGTAGGAATTTCTAAGTTCAAACGTATACCCTTTTCATTTTGGTGTTCTACTTCATCTGTATCTTCCTTTACATAAACCCGTACCCATCCGGCATGAAGATTATCTTCGAGCATAAAAGGTAGCGCAAACACGAAATTTAACGAATTGTCTTTTCCCGCTTGTGCCACTGCTTCGAGCAAACGCTCCTCCGTCAATAAACGTGCCAAAACCTTAAATGTTTCACCTTCGCCTAAGTGCTTAGCCCAATTCTTACGATTTTCCCATTTGGGAACTGTAAATAACTCTACCACTTCTAAGGGCAAGTCTCTTATAACATTTTTTAATAGAGGTTCTTGCACTTTGGCATTTGATTGATTCACCAAAATATCCAGAAATTCAAATCTAAGGGGAAAATCCGCTTTCAAAAGTTCAAGCGCTTCATTTAACAAACCCCGTTCTGCCCATGGCAACAAATCCCAAAGCATTTCTTTTTTCAGCGAAAACCCTTGTTCCAATAAAGTCTTTGCGATTAAAAGTGTTGCTTCTGTCGCTGGAATGTCCAATTCCACGAGAACTTCACTTAGCTCTCTGGTTATGACATTTTCGCCATGTATTCTAGTTTCTGGCACCTCTTCATCGGATAAAACATCTAATCTATAGCCGTAATCGTGACTAAAACTCAATTCTACCACAGCCTTGGGCACTAGCATTGCCTTTTCCTTTTCAGTTAACTTCGCTAAAGGCCAACCCACCTCTTTAGAGCCTATTTGTAAAATAATCGAATGGGCACTAACTCGTTTAATAACAGCTAACGCAGGTCCTTCGCTTAAAAGCGTTTGTAGCCAGTTGGCGGTAAATTCTCTTGAGAGCAAATTCTCTACGCCACCTAAATTAATCTGCATGAGACTCCTCCTTTTAGAAGCTAATCTCGTAAAAGACGCACAATTTCAGCTAAATTGGGTCTTTTCCCATAAAGTAAAATTCCTACATGATATACCTTGGCCGAGATCCAAGTACCCCCGAGGAACGACAAGATAAGGATGACAATTGAAGCTATTACCTGAAAAATGGATGGGTTAGCCAAAACCACTCGTGAAAACATAACCATGGGTGCCGTAAAGGGAATAAAAGAAGCTATCATACTTAGTTTTCCGTTGGGATTATCAAAAGTTGAAAATGCCACAAAGAACCCAACCACAATGAACATCATAAATATGGTTATTACTTGGTTTACTTCCTCAACTCTCGATACTAAGGCTCCTCCTGCTGCGAAGATTGATGCATAAAAGAAATAACCCAAGATAAAGTACAAGCCAAACCATAGCAATACTTCGAGTGAAATCGAACTAAAGTTGCCCTTAGCCAGGGGGTTCAAGACCAAGGTACTGCCAACCCAAATAGCAAACTGAACTAACCCAAGGGCACCAACTCCAATAATTTTCCCAAACATAAGCTGAGTTGGCTTTACTGTGGAAACCATTACTTCCATAATTCGCGAGCTTTTTTCCTCCGCAACCCCCGAAGCAACCATGTTTCCATATAGAATCAATGCCATGTAGAGCATAAACAAGAGAAAATAAGTTAGAAGCAAAGCCTGTTCATGGGCACCGCTACTTTTTTCTAGGGCATGTCCATTCTCAGGCGAAATCTCCCTAACATCTAAACTAATTCTTTGAAATAAAACCTGCATATCCCCATGCGATAAACCTAACTTTGCCGCATTGAACCTTACAAAGGCCTCGTTAACATGGGCTTCTATTCGATTATGAAGTCCGGCATCTAAACTATTGGGGGAAAGTAGCACAAAAGAGGAATCATCTATTAGTAACAGACCCGTTAGCCCCTCGTCTAGCACCAGGGCATATGCTTCAACTTCGCTTTTTCCCCGGGCACTTCGGATGTTTATCCCTTCTTTTTGCCCAGTGGTTTGCTCTAAGAAAGGGACAAAGCTAGCACCATTAGACTGTTCCAAAACCAAAAGCTCAATATTTGTCAAATTTTCCTCATGGGCTAAATTATCCAGCATAGGTGGGATAAGGGTTAAACCTATTAAGATTAAGCTGCCTATAATTGTTGTTATAATATAACTTGGCCTTTTCACCCGAGACATGAAGTCGCGCCTAGCCAAAATAAATATGGTTTTCATGCCTTGGCACCAACTTTCTCCACGAAGATTTGATTCAGTGAAGGTTCAACCAATTCAAAATGGATAACTTGCCCGGCGGCCATGGCTACCTGCAGAACATCATTTGGATTAATTAATTCATTTAATTGAAACTCTAAATAATCGGCGCGATCAATGATAGGTTGCAGACCGGGTATTTCCGTCCAGAATTCCTTATTACCTTCCACGGAAATGCGCATGATGCTTCTACCCATGGATCGCTTAATCTCTTTTAAATTACCGCTGAGCAAAAGCCTACCGTGGCTTATTAGGGCTATATCCTTACAAATCTCTTCAACCTGATCCATCCTGTGGCTCGAGAAAATTATGGTTTTCCCCCTCTGGTGGATCTCAATTAATACTTCTTTGAGCAATGCAACATTAACCGGATCTAGACCCCCAAATGGTTCATCTAGAATCAATAACTCCGGCTCATGTAATAAGGTACCTATCATTTGAACTTTTTGCTGATTGCCTTTGGAAAGTTCCTCGACTTTTTTATTACGTAAATCACCTAAATCAAAACGCTCAATCCAAGTGAGAGTCTTTTTACTTGCTTGTATTCTACTTAAACCATTAATTCTTCCTAAAAACTCCAAATGCTCAAGGACACGCATCTTTGGATAAAGACCGCGCTCTTCCGGCAAATAACCGAAAAAGCCCGGTTCCATCTGATCAAAAGGTAGACCTTTCCACATTGTTTTGCCTTTATCGGCTTTAATAATTCCCAAGATTACCCTCATCGTAGTGGTTTTACCGGCACCATTGGGTCCTAAGAACCCGAATAATGATCCTTCTTCAACGGAAAAACTCAAATCATCTACCGCGGTTATATCTCGAAATCTTTTAATCAAGCCGGTAACAACTAAGGACATAACTTCCCCCCTCGTCTAAGAGCAAGCTTTAGATACGATTTTTAATTCCACATCACCTTTAAATTGCCTACGCACTAAAATACGCGCCAACAAAGCACCGCCTAATAATCCTATAACGCCCCCGATCCCTGCCACAGGATCGCTATGTGTGAACAAGCGTGTTATACCATAACCGGCAAATAATGAAATAAAGGGAATCCCATACAATTGGGCTATGGCTTTAATCGCGCCACCCATCTCCCCTTCTAAGATAACTTCATCACCAACACTATAATTATTTTTGGAATCAGCAACACGCACCACATAATCTTCTTGGGGGCGCTCCGGGGTAAGCCTAATACAGCCCTTACAATTACCGCAGGCCGCTGATGGATTTTGAACCTGAACCATAACAGTCTTTTCCTGTTTATCAATAACTACTCCTCTTTGACGCATGATAACTCCTCCCATCGTGACGTTTTGTATTTTAGATTCGGGCGATAATGGACAAAAAGAATAGGAATTAGAATAAAAACCACTAAAATGATTTGATTTTAAACAATAATACTCTTGATTAACCTAGAAAGAACATATATAATAAGCATTGTTGGAGCCGTGGTGTAGTTGGTTAACA
>DUPA01000121.1 GCA_012838515.1 Natronincola sp.
AAAAATTATGTTAATAAAGCCTTTTCCCGTGAAGGTGATATATTTGATATTTTAGAGGAGTATTATCGCCAATCTTACGTTTTTTCTAGGGATTTCCCTTTGCTTCACCAAGTGGCAAACAGATTTTGGGACAGTAGAGCAAATGTACTTCATGAGCACTTGGAGCGGGGCAAAGTTAGCCGTGCACAGGATTTTAATCATTTCCTTCGACATGCCGTCAAATCGGGAACGGTCAATCCCATGCTTGATCCCGATGCTGTGTTTTTTGTGTACCACGCGGTGGGCAAAAGTCTTATAGAACATTTTGGTGAAGAAGAAAACGGAGATTTATTTAAGGCGGTATTAGATGTTTTACGCCATGGTCTACAGATTCGTGAGGAGGATAAAAATGATCAAGCTTAAAAGAAGATTAATTTTTACGGTTATTATGTTAGTTCTGTTTAGCGGTGGTACTTCTTTCGCTAAAACTTTAAATATTGCGATTCCGCAGGACCCTGACAGCTTTGATCCCTTGCAAGCGGTTGCCGCCGCCACGGGAGAGGTAGCATTTAATATTTATGAGGGTTTGGTGAAGGCTTCTGCTGAAGGTGGAATTGAGCCGGCTTTAGCAACCCATTGGGAAATTGATGAAACCGAAACTATCTATACCTTTTATCTGCGTAATGCACAGTTTCATGATGGTACACCGGTTACAGTCCACGATGTGGTCAACGCTTTAAATAAGGCTAAAGATCCGGGGTTTTCAGTTAGTGCAGATCAATTGTCCGTGATCTCTAACGTTATGGCGGTGGAAAATGGCGTTCGAATTGAACTTAAGCAGCCCCACGGTGCGTTTTTGTATACTTTAACCGAGCTTTATGCGGTGATTTTCCCGTCAGATGGTGAAAACCTAGCACGGAAACCAATAGGGACAGGTCCTTATTATTTAAATTCTTGGAGTCCTAACAATCGGTTGGAATTACAACGCTTTGATCAATACTGGGGCGAAGAACAGCCCTATTATAAACAGGTGAATTTTTTAATAATTCCAGATGAAAACAGTGCAGTGCTCAACCTAAAGTCCGGACGCGTTGATTTAGTTCCTCGCTTAGAAACAACCGTCTTGCATCAAGTGGAGGGGGTTTCTTCTCTCAAAGTCTTATCAGCACCCATGAATCTTGTTCAACTTTTTTCCATTAATAATGCGAGAAAGCCCTTCGATGATTTACGTGTTCGTAAAGCTCTTGCCTTAGCCATTAATCGCGATGATATTTTACTTGGTGCCGCTTGGGGTCATGGAACAATTCTTTATAGCGGCATTAGTCCGGCCATGTCGGATTTCTTCAACCCAAATTTAGAAAATATAAACCCCCATGATCCGGTAAGGGCGAAGGAGCTGTTGCGAGAAGCGGGGCAGGAGAAGCTTAAATTTACTCTGGTTTTACCTGCTAATTATCCTTTGCACGTGCAGGCAGGCGAAATTGCGGCCCAACAATGGAAAGCCATAGGGATAGAGGTTGATTTGCAGATTGTGGAGTGGGGTACCTGGCTAGAGAGGGTATATGCGCAACGTGATTATGATGTTTCAATCATTGGGCTCGCGGGTCGTTTACATCCCCATGCTATTTTGGTCCGTTATACAACTGGTAATAGCAGGAATTTTTTTAATTTTTCTAACGAACGCTTTGATTATTTAGTAGAAGAGGGACTTAAAACCAGCGGTGAAAAGCAACAAATGGTCTATTTTGAAGCACAGGAAATCTTGGCGAAAGAATTGCCCGGGGTATTCATTATGGATCCACCGCAACTTGCCGTTATGGCCACAAGGATCAAGGGATGGAAGCATTACCCTGTTTACGTGGTAGACGTGGCAAGTTTGTATGAATAGAGGAGCCTAAGAAAGAAATGAAGCATTATTTCTGGCAGAAAACGATTAGTGCTATAACTACCGTGTTCTTAGTTAGCTTGCTTACTTTTGTTATCTTACAGGTTTTACCGGGGGATCCGGCGTTACTGATGTTGGGTACCGAAGGAAATCCGGAGTCTTATGATAGGTTACGAATGGAGTTACGCCTTGATGAACCTATTTTAAAACGTTATTTCATTTGGCTTGGTCAGTTTTTACAGGGGAACCTTGGTGTTTCCCAGCGTTTTTCCATGCCAATAAGCAAACTTGTGGGGGATGCTCTCCCCCT
>DUPA01000122.1 GCA_012838515.1 Natronincola sp.
CAAGTAATGCATTTCTGAAGACACTGGAAGAACCCCCGGAGGGCACCTATTTTTTCTTGACAACATCAATTGTTCACGGTCTGTTGCCTACAATAGTTTCAAGATGCATACACATACCATTTCGACCCATATCAGAAAGTGAAATTTGTGTTTGGCTAAGTAACAGGACTGGGGAAAGTACCGATGATATCCAAATTCAACGCGCAGCCAGATTAGCACAGGGTTCATTAGGAAAAGCATGGCAATACTGGGAAAGTTCGCTGTTGCAAACGCGAGAAGAAGTAATCTCTAAGTTGATTAAGATACCTGAGTTGAGCTATGCTGAGGCTCTAGGCTTGAGTCAAACATGGTCGGAAGATAAGATAGAGGTGGCGCTTGAATTACAATTCTTTTTAGAATGGTTTAGAGATTTACTAAGTGTCAAAAATCAACTGGAACTACCATTATATAACCCTGAATATGAAGGGGAAATGGAAAAGATATGCGATTATTACTCCAATAAGGATTTATTTAGTATCATTCAAAAGATTAGTGAAACAGTAAATGCTATGTCATGGAATGCTCGAATTAGATTCCATCTTGGCTATCTGCTATTGTTGATAAAAAAAGGAGCGTTGACTTAATGGTAACGGTGGTTGGAATCCGGTTTAAGAAAGCCGGTAAAATATATTATTTTAGCCCGGGCGAACTGCAAATAGCTGCCGGGGATGGCTGCGTTGTGGAAACTGCCCGAGGGATGGAGTTCGGGGAGGTTGTAGTGTCCTCTAAGGAAGTTCCCGAATCCGAGGTGGTGCAGCCGCTCAAACAAGTTTTAAGATCTGCAACTCAAGACGATTACGATAAATTAGAAAATAATCTAATTCGCGCCCAAGAAGCATTCGATATTGCTTTAAAAAAGATTAAGGAACACGATTTACCAATGCGTCTTCTAGATTCTGAATACACTCTAGACGAAAGCAAACTAATCTTCTCCTTTTCCGCGGAGGGACGCGTAGATTTTCGCGAACTAGTTAAGGACTTGGCGGCGATTTTTAAAACCCGTATAGAGCTTAGGCAAGTGGGGGTTAGAGATGAAGCCAAGATGATTGGTGGTTTAGGTTCATGCGGACGAGCTCTGTGTTGTGCTACATTTTTAGGCGATTTTGAGCCCGTGTCCATAAAAATGGCTAAAGATCAAAACTTGTCTCTCAATCCCACTAAAATATCGGGGGTATGTGGACGGTTGATGTGTTGCCTAAAATATGAAGTGGAAACTTATGAAGCTAATAAGCAATCTTTTGGACATGCTTGCGGTAAATGCTGTGCGGTTACCACTGATGAATTTTATCATGAACTTGAAGATGAGGAAGACTATTACAGTGATCTACTGATAGAAGACAGTATTAAGGAAGTCGATTATCAGATGATGCTAGAAACCGCTGAAATTGAGAAGAATACAAAAGTGGAAGAAAATAAAAATAACGGTTCTTCTAAGCATTCAAGAAAACCGAAAAGAAGGCCGCCCAGAAAAAGAAAGTCAGCCGATGGAAATGATCCCAAAAATCAAGAGCAAAAGAAAGCGCAATATGCTCAAGAAGGGAAAAAATCAGAAGAGGGTACATCTTCACAAAATACGTCAAAGAAACGAAGACGTCCTAGGAGCCGTAAGCCTAAACAAGCACCTAAAAACAAGGGTGAATAAAATATGTTGTACGTTTGTCCTACTCCCATAGGTAATCTAGAAGACATTACCCTAAGAGTATTAAAGATTCTTCAAGAAGTTGATCTGATTTTGGCAGAAGATACCCGCCATACGGGTCAGCTTCTTCGTCATTTCAAGATAGAAGCGCGTTTACAAAGCTTACATGAGCATAATGAAAAAGAAAAGGCCGCGGGAATTTTGCAGATGCTTGAGCAAGGTAAGACAATCGCGTTGGTTTCCGATGCCGGAATGCCCGGTATTTCGGATCCGGGAAGTTGGCTTATTAAAGAAGTTATTGAAGCCGGTTTGCCTCTAGAAGTACTACCCGGTGCGAATGCAGCCTTAGTTGGTTATTTGCAGAGCGGATTTTTAAGCCCACATTTCCTTTACTATGGATTTCTGCCGAGGAAAAAGACTGAACGCAAGCGCATCTTAGAAAACATGAGAGCGTTAGAATTCCCCATCATATTTTATGAGGCTCCCCATCGCCTTAAGGAGATGTTAATAGCAGTTGAAAAAGTCTTCGGAGATAGATATGTTAGTATTTCGCGGGAATTAACTAAGCGCTTCGAAGAAACAAAACGGGGCCTACTCAGTGAGCTAATTGCCCTTTACTCTGAGCAGGATCCCCGCGGTGAGTTTGTTATAGTCATATCCGGTTTAGAACCCGATTCTTCCCCTAAAATCTTGGAAGCCGATATTTACTTAATATTAAAAGAATTGATCCGTGGCGGTTCGAGTAGAAAATCCGCAGTTGATCAAGTTGCTACCGAATACGGGCTTTCGAAGAATCAAGTTTATCGGATAGCTTTACAAGTTAAGCTTGAAGACTAGAGCGGCATTTACCGCAAACTCCTTTACCCATAAAATCTTCCACACCTTCTTCAGAACCGCAGAAGATGCAAACGAGGGACGATTTGCGCAAAACGATTAAGTCCTCTTGCACAAAAATCTCTAGGGGGTCTCGTTCTTCGATGCCCAAACTGCGTCGCAGTTCTATTGGGAGTACTACACGGCCTAGATCGTCTACTTTTCGAATAATTCCTGTGGATTTCATTACAATAACCCTCCTTATAAATGGTCTATTAAGTTTTTCATATTAATTATAACTGATTTATGCGAGGGTGTCAATTTATGTCAGTATGATTTTGGCGCATTTTTCAGACAATGCTTTAGTGTGTCTCCCCGGAGACCTACCCGTGTTGATTCGAGTGTTAAAACGTCGTGTGGTTGCACGTTTCCCAAGTTTACATTTGGACCTAGGTGCACAAGTAAATAATTGTGTTGGCTTGTTTGTGGTGCCTCTATTATGAGTTTACTGACTTCTCCGACTCCTTTAACCAATTCTTCTAATAATAACTCGTTTATTTTACCTTGATCATTATAAATTCCCACGCCTTGTCCCGAATCTCTGCCTTCAATGATGACTTTTTCCGCACCTGTTTCTAAATCGATGAAGATTTGCTCAATAGCTTTGTGCGGTTCTATCTTTATTGAACGATCTTTCTTTCCGATTTCAGACAGGACACCGAATCCTTCGCTTAACGCAGCTTGAATATAATGTTTACGATCTTTTTGGCTTAAGTCTATGGTTCCTTCGGAAACTTCTATATAAGTGAACCCGAGTTCTTTAGCTCTTTTAAAAAAATCTGTAATGCATTTTTGAAAAACAGCAATCTCAAAAAGTGTCCCCCCAGGATAAACTTGCACATTATAATCTTTTGCCAAGGAAATTTTCGACTTCATTATTTCAGGTGAATATAATGCAGAGCTTCCAAAAGCAATTTTCAAATAGTCTATATGATCCGCTGCCATTTCTAAAAGATCTTTAGTTTCTCTTAAACCGAGTCCTTTATCAATCACCATTGTAATTCCGCTTGTTCTTGGTTTTATCAGACGTCTTGTTTCAGGCAAATTAACCACGGAATGCCACGCACCATTGCTATTCGCTGTGGACATTTTTCCCCCTCCCAGATTCTTCATTACCCTGCAGTCTATTCAGTTGCCTTTGGAGGGGTGATGAAAACAAGTGCAATGATTGCGGCGAGTGTTGCTATTACTGCGCATCCACCAAACATAAACCACTGTCCATGTTTGATTGCTAGGCCGAAAGTAGGCGGACCAATTGCCACACCTAGAAAACGTACCGTACCATATAAACATGTGATAATACCTCTGCGATCAGTGCTTGTAGCCCCGGTAATTAAAGAATTTATGGGGGGAAGTAATACACCTATACTTATACCTGTTACAAACAGTAATGCCATATAAGGAACCAGGTTTGAAAAAAGAGGGAGAAGACCAAGGCTTACGGCAGAACCGAACATACCGCTAGCTATGATGGGTTTCCAAAATTTCTGTTTATCGCATAGCAGTAAACCGCTTAAATAGGATGTTGCCGCCATGGAAAATACGGGGATTGCCAGTACAAATCCCTTTTTTAAGCCAAAAAGGTCGTAGGTTGATTCCAAAATGTCCGACACATAGCTCAAGACCCCAAATAATAAAAATAAGGCGACCATACCAACAAAATAGGATGACAGAAGCAACTTTGATTTTTTTTCGAAAACTTCCTTTATTTTATCCCAGTATTCGCCTAAGCTTTCGTTGTTCAATTTTCCTTCTGCTTCAGGCACTAAAAACCAAACACCAAAAGCAATTGGTAATGTAAGTAAACCGTAGGCGAAAAAAGGTGCATACCAAGAGATCAAAGCGATTAGTGAACCCAAAATTGGGCTAAGAACTTTTCCCAGTCCATTAGAGGCTTCTAATAAACCTAAAGCCTTTGTTCTTTCATCACTTTGAAAGGTATCGCCTGTAAGAGCCATGGCAAGCTGATAGGTTCCGCCTGCTCCTGCCCCTTGAATCACCCTACCTGCTAGCAAAAAGGCATAGGGTTTCTTAAGTAAAACGGCGGCGAACCCGCAAAGCAGACCTCCTAAGGCGTAAATGAAAAGTGCCGGTACCATAATGGGCTTTCTTCCGTATCGATCGGATAAAAATCCGGCTAAAGGTATTATGATGCCTGCTGGTACAGAAAAGAAGGTCACGATGAGACCAACTTGAAATTGACTAAGATTCATAACATTTTTCAATTGGGGAAAAACAGGAATAAGCATGGAATTGCCCAAAACCATAACGAATGGTACACCACATAATATGGCGAATTGTAACGCGGTTTTCTTTTTCAAGGCACTTCAGCCCTTCTTTAAATTGTGAGTTCGCGATTATTATGTATGTTTATGAATTCTCGTACTCTTGACAAAGCTTGGGATAAAGGCTAAGATTCAAGAGGAGAATAAGTAAGCAATGATCGGGAGAGTAGGTTTAAATATTTTCTATAGAGAGTCAGATTAGGTGGAAGCTGACGAAAATGTTTATACTGAATATGACCCGTGAGCTGTTGTCCGAACTAGTAGTAGGTCAACCGGTAGGTCCCGTTATCGTGCCCTTTAAGAGGTAGCCTTGTTATTATTGCTTTGACGGGGCTATGAAGTTGGGTGGTACCACGTGAGTGTAGCTCTCGTCCCGAGTGGATGTAGGGTTTTTTTATTGTCTAAGGAGGATTTTTAATGAGCAAAGAACGCTTTTATGTTTCAACCCCCATTTATTATCCCAGTGATCACCCGCATATCGGTCATGCATATACAACAACGGTGGCAGATTCTTTGGCGCGTTGGCATCGCTTTGTGGGTCGAGATGTGTATTTCGTCACCGGATCCGATGAACACGGTCAAAAGATTCAAAGGGCCGCCATGACTAAGAATGTCACTCCTCAAGCATATGTAGATGAAATTGTGGCTTCCTTTAAAGCTCTATGGGAAAAGCTACATATTGAATATGATGATTTTGTTCGAACAACTGAACCACGACATCATCGAGCCGTGCAAACAGTTTTTAAAAGAATTTATGATCAGGGTGACATATATAAAGACTCTTATTCCGGTTGGTACTGTACTCCGTGCGAAACTTTTTGGGTGGAAAATCGTCTCATCGATGGAAATTGCCCCGATTGCAGTCGCTCGGTGGAGCTTGTGGAAGAAGAAAGTTATTTTTTCAAACTTAGCAAGTATTCTTCTAGGCTATTGGCATATATCGAAGAGCACCCTGAGTTTATCCAACCCGAGTCCAGACGAAAAGAAATGGTTAATTTTATCAAAAGTGGCTTAGAGGATCTTTGCGTTTCCAGAACCACATTTGATTGGGGTATTCCCGTCCCAATCGATGAAGGTCACGTTATTTATGTTTGGTTCGATGCCTTAACCAATTATATAACCGCCCTTGGTTACCCCGAGGAAACAGAATTAATGGAGCAATTTTGGCCCGCGGATCTACACTTGGTTGGCAAAGAAATCATGCGGTTCCACACCATTATTTGGCCAATTATATTAATGGCGTTGGATCTTCCGCTACCTAAGACCGTCTTTGGTCATGGTTGGCTACTCTTTGATAGTGATAAAATGTCTAAATCGAAGGGAAATGTAGTTGATCCCTTGATTTTAATAGATGATTTTGGAGTAGATCCAATCAGATATTTTCTAATGAGAGAGATTTCTTTCGGTCAAGATGGAAACTTTTCGCGCAGAGCGTTGATAGAGCGAACTAATGCCGATTTGGCCAACGATTTGGGTAATTTATTAAACCGAACGTTATCCATGTTAGACAGATATTTTGATGGAATTGTGCCTCAACCGGACAAAAATAACGAAATAGATCAGGCCATAATAGATTTTGCAAATAATCTAGCCACAAGTGTTGATGCACTGCTAAAAGATTACAAATTAAACGATGCGCTGGCGGCGATTTGGCAGTTGGTCGGTCGTGCCAATAAATATGTTGATGAACGTGCACCTTGGAACTTAGCTAAACTAGATGATAAAAGCGAATTGGGTACCGTCATGTACAATCTTTTGGAAGTACTGCGCATAGTTGCCCTGTTAGTTAAATCATTTCTTCCCGAAACGGGCGATGCAATTTGGAATCAACTTGGTTTAAACGATATAGAAAGTCAGGACTTTTCACAGGTTACATGGGGGCATCTAAACCCGGGAATCCAAACAGCAAAAGGGGATCCGATTTTTCCCCGGATTGATGTGGAGGAAGAAATGGAAGTGGAATCACAAGTCAAGACAGAAAAATCAAAATCTAAGGTGGAGCCCAAGAAAGAGGAAAAAGCCCCTGAGGGTGTTGTGATTGGCATTGAGGATTTTGCTAAAGTGCAGCTTGCAGTGGCAGAAATTCTTGAAGCCGGTCCCATCGAAGGTGCCGATAGATTATTAAAGCTTCAAATTGATCTTGGAAACGAAAAACGTCAGTTAGTTGCGGGTATTGCTAAACATTACGCACCTAACGAACTAATCGGTCGGAGAATTGTTGTTGTCACTAATCTTAAACCTGCGAAGTTAAGGGGAGAACTCTCTGAAGGGATGCTTTTAGCGGCCACTTCGCCCGATGGAAAACTAGAAATTGTTACAGTGTCAAACGCTATACCCGCGGGAAGTAGGGTGAGTTGATGATCGATAGCCATGCCCATTTAAATGATCCGGCGTTCACAGACGATTTAGAACAAGTTATATTGCAGGCTAGCGAAGCCGGCGTGGATGAGATAATTAATGTGGGCTACGATCTTGAATCATCTTCATATGGAATAGAGCTTGCAGAAAGATTCGATAGGTTATGGGCAGTTGTGGGTTTACATCCCCACGATGCTAAAACGTGGACTTCCCAAACTGAAGATGCCCTTAGAAAGATGGTAAAACATCCAAAAGTATTGGCCATAGGCGAAACGGGCTTGGATTTTCATTACGATAATTCGCCTAGGAATGACCAACGGGAGGTCTTTAGACAACAATTAGCCTTGGCACGAGAAGTTGATTTACCCGCGGTAATCCATTCTAGAGATGCTGCCCAAGAAACACTGGAGATCATAAAGGAATATTCTGATGTTCCTTGTTTGTTGCATTGTTATTCCGGTAGTTTTGAAATGGCAGAAGAATATATTAAGCTTGGCTGCTATTTTTCATTTGGAGGACCGATTACTTTCAAAAATGCGAACCGCCTACGTAACGTTGTGGCACGCATGCCTTTAGAAAGGGTTCTGATAGAAACAGACTGCCCATATTTAACACCCCATCCTCATCGAGGTAAAAGAAACGAACCTGCTTATTTGCTGTATACCGCGGAAAAGTTGGCCGAAATTAGTGGGCATACGTTGGAAGAAATTGCGAGAATAACGGAGGAAAACACTCGGAAGTTTTTCCGGCTGGTTAAGGAGGATTAGCGATGTCGGTAGTAGCTTTAGTAGGAACCCAATGGTGTGGTGATTGATCCGCAAGTGTTGTGTAATGAGATTGATTATCTGCATACTTATTTATTTATAAGGCCCGTTTAGCGGGAAAAGGGATATTGATGGAAGGTGCTCAAGGCACTCTTTTAGATATAGATCACGGTATTTATCCCTTTGTTACATCATCAAACCCCACCTCAGGTGGGGCAGCCCCCGGTCTAGGAATGGGACCAAATCAGATTGATCAGGTTATAGGAGTAGTTAAATCTTATACCACAAGAGTTGGTGGAGGTCCTTTTCCGGCGGAACTCAGTGATGAAATCGGTGAGCTGATTAGAGAACGTGGGAAAGAGTTCGGTACAACAGTAGGAAGACCACGACGATGCGGGTGGGTTGTCCAATACAGATTGTCTCTGTTGGACCGAGGCGCGACCAGACAATGCTTTTAAATCAGATCTTTTAATTTAGAAAAAATCTAAGGTGGAGCCCATGGGTTCCACCTTGGATAAAGTATACGGGGATCTTGTAGTTAGCCGCTTCTTGATTTAGATCAAAACCCCCAAGAAAATTCTCGAGTATATTTTTATTAGCTTTAAAAGCATGCTTATAAGATTTAAGATCAGAAAAACGAGCGATTGGGCTTCTTAAGATCATAATAAAAAAAGAAAGATTAATTTTTAGGGCAAGATTGTACTTACCTTGCAGCTTGCGGATCTTACTGCACTTTTTCATAAAAATAGGATCCATAGCTAGTTTTTCGCCGGGATATTGGCCTATCCGTTCTAACTTTTTTAAGGTACTCTTATCTTGTGCTTTTGCGGCTAGTTCACGTAGTTTTTCGTAACCGACTTGTTCGTTTTCACGCATTGATATAACCTGACCGACTCCAATATAATAGGCAATGTCATCGGGGTATTTGCGAATAAACGTTGTGCCTAAAACGCTTCCCCAAGAATGACCGAGAAGGATTATCTTTTCCTGATTATAGTACTTTTTTAAATATTGAATAACTTGATACAAATCATCTAACATGGAATCTATTGTTGGGTAATTATCGGGGTTTCTAGTTAATGTTTTTCCGGCCCCGCGTTGATCCCAGTGAACCACTGAAAATATTTTGCCCCATGTTTCTTCTAGAAGGTAGGCAAGGGGTGATTGGGCACTTCCGGGGCCACCATGTAAAAATAAAAGAACAGGGAGATCGTTTTTTTCTTCACCATGCAGAATGTATTGCTCAATACCGTTAATCCTAACATATTCCTCTTTGTAGTTTTTCCTCTTAGCTGTCTTTTTCATCTAGATCTTCCCGGATTTTATTTTTTTCTGTTTCTAAGTTTACCCCCTTTACGAACAAAAGGAAACAGTCTTCAGAATTACCCAAACTCAGTCTTGGGGTGGAATTGTGGAAGTAACTGGCAAGTGTAGGCATTTGCAATACTTTTAGTTCTTTTTCCTTGACAAGCATCTATTTCTCGTCTATTATATCATTTGTGAGAGGGCGAGCCATTAGCTCAGTCGGTAGAGCACCGGACTTTTAATCCGGGTGTCCCGCGTTCGAGTCGCGGATGGCTCACCAGCATGTGCCCCCATCGTCTAGCGGCCTAGGACACCGCCCTTTCACGGCGAAGGCACCGGTTCAAATCCGGTTGGGGGTACCATTTTAAAACAAAGGCTTCAGCCTAATCGGCTTGAAGTCTTTTTTGTATAATTACTCTTCTTTTTAGTCATATTATTTGTAAGGAGGGAAGGGTGTGAACAGAACAATAGGAATTGTGCTTGTGGTTTTGATCGTTTTAGGAGTTGCTATTTTCATTAATGCGCAACGTAAGGACTCCATGCAATGGCATGATGGTACGTATGTTGCCAGATCGGCTCCGGATGAACGAGGTTATTACGGCGAAATTGAAGTGGAAATAAAAGATAACAAGATTAGTAATGTAAACTACGAGGAAAAAGACCAAGAAGGCAGACCTAAAGGGGCAGACTATCCGTACCAAGCCGGTCCCCAAAGTCATAAAGAATATGAAAAACGTTTAGAACAAACTTCGGATCCGGAAAAGGTTGATGTAATTACGGGTGCAACAGAAACGCATGGGCGTTTTAAAGAAGCGGCAATGAATGCGCTGCAGAAAGCAAAAGAGGGAGATCAGTCTAAACCGCCTACTCCAGAGCGAATGCCCGAGCCTGTAGTTCCTCCAAGAGAAACTACAGATCAGAAGGAGTGGAAAGACGGTACTTACTCGGCGAAGACCGAACTCGACAATTATGGTTTCTATGGAGAAATAGAGTTAGTTATTGAGGATGGTAAAATTACGGAAGTAAATTACGATGAAAAAGACCAAGAGGGGAATCCCAAAGGTGAGGAATACCCGTATCCGCTCGGTCCGGAATCGGAAGATGATTATGAAGAACGTTTATTAGAAACTCAAGATCCGGAAAAGGTAGATGTTATTACCGGTGCCACAGAGACTTGGGAGCGCTTCAAGGAAACCGCTGAGGAAGCCCTCAGGCAAGCGGAATAGCATAAAGCAAAATATAGAGCAGGTGTTGCCGATGGGCAACACCTGCTTTCTTTGCAGATACCTATCTCCACCCGATATGTGGTCTAGAACAACTGCTACGCCAGTAATTGTTAGCTGCCGCCACTGTTTGGAAGTTAGTGGCGATAACTTGAGATACGGCAATCAAGCTATCTGCATTTGTGGAATAGACAGGCCTGAGAAGCTCACGAATCTCTTCCGATGGCTGTGTTACTAAAACTCCCATTTGTGATAAGGTTACAGCTAAATCGAAGCCTTCTTGCGGTGTTCTTGTCGTAAGACTGCGAAGATTAGATTGCATTATGATCCCTCCCCTATCTGTATATGCTCGTACGATAGAAAAGGTACTGGCTATATTTTCAAATAAAAAAATCATCTGCTAAAGTAGATGATCAATAAGTGGAGCTAGCGGGGGGAATCGAACCCCCGACCCCGTCATTACGAGTGACGTGCTCTACCGACTGAGCCACGCTAGCAATAAAATGGAGCGGACGACGAGATTCGAACTCGCAACCCTCGGCTTGGGAAGCCGATGCTCTACCATTGAGCCACATCCGCATTATGTGTCTTATTATAAAAAACTTGGCGAATAAAAGCAAGAAGTATTAAATCCAATTCTTTTATAAGGCAGGAACGCGTTTGATTTCAGAGAAGTATTATCTTTGCGTAAGGAGCTGAGAATTTTGGTTAAAACCAAGTCCGTGGGTTGTTTAGTAATTTTACTTTTGCTTTTTTCAAATCCCGTTGTTGCACGGGATTATATTGAGGTATGGCCCCAAGATTGGTCTGATGTGACGCCTTTATTTAAAACCAGCATCTTCGCTAACCGCTTTTTTGTTAAAAACGACTCTTTAGGCGCCAGTTATCTTAGCACTGACGGACTATATTTTAAAGAACTGGATTTGGTATATCGTACTGTTAATCGGCAGGCGATAGAACAAGAAGTAGTTTTGCGTTCAAAAGCCGAGCTGCATGGTTTATTTCTAGGTATTGACGATCGAAGTAATCGGCATGTGGTGTGGTCTGAAAAAGCTGAAAATGGATATAGCATCAATTACACCCATTTTTCTATTCCGTACACTGATCATATGCATCATATCATATACACTTCTAACAATACCGTGCAAGATATTGCTGCTTTTCAAGAAAATAATATCATCCATTTAGTGTGGTCAGAGCGGGATAAGTATTTCCAAATTAAGTATGCACAGATTTCCAACAATGAATTGCAATTTGTTGAAACGGTTACTGATACTAACGATATATCTGTTAAACCTAGTATCATTCTTAATGACAGAGGTATCCCACATGTTTTTTGGATGGAGACATCAGATAGCCAAGGAGTAAAGATTCTTCATGCCTCAAGATTAAGTAATAACCAATGGAGCATGCCTACAAAGATTGGGCTTGGAACAGTTCAAGATATTAAACAGGGGGGCGTAATCGAGCTGGCCCGCTATGGTCCGGAGATTTTTGCTCTCTGGGCTTCAACTCATCGAGGGGGAAATAATTTATATGTTTCCCTGGTAAAATTTGATTCCAGCGGTGAAATAAGTGAACAAGAATTTTTAGCAGCAGGCTCTAGGGCAAGATTTGTAGATGGAACCACCGAACCGCAATTAGTTTGGCAATCGGATGGACAGTTCGGTACCGAGATACGCTACGCAAAATATATTGATGATCATCTAGATGATGAGATCAATCTTAGCGTTGGCAGAAGAGGTGCCTTTCGCCCGGAAGCCTATTGTATAGATAGTAATGTTTATGTTAGCTGGCTTCATGCAGATCCAGAGCAAGGTTATGTATTACATGAGATTAACAATGAATATCCTAAAAAGATCACTACATGGCGCAAGGTCGGTATAGATGAGCAAGCGCCCTTTGCACACTTGCTTTATGTATTTATAAGTACATTCATGATGGCCATGGTATATACGGTTTTGAATATCGTAGTTATGTTGGTGGGGGGTATTATCTACGGTTTAGTGCTAAGGTATAATATCTATGCCGAACAATCCTTTTTTTACCGACTTTCTCTATTGTCAATAATTTTGATGGTAGTTAGTCGATTTCCCATACCAGCTGTAAGTGCCAGCTTTTTTGGGCTGGTCCATCATGGGCTTGCCTATGTTTTGGCATTGATCGGAACGTATCTATTGATGCGAGGAGTGAAAAACCGAGGTGCCTTCGTAAATATTGCCACAATAATAATTTGGATGTATTTATTCCAGTACTTTTCGTTAATTCCTGAAGTGATTTTGCGTTAGGGGGTTGTTTAATTGGAACTAGAAAATAAACGGTATAAGATTTTCTTCGAAATTGCCTTAGTTTTCTTAGGCGGGTTATTCTTGGTTTTGCTCAGCTTTATAGTGGGAGGGTTCCCCTATAAAGGAGAACCCATTTCCCAATTAATATGGATTGAATTGATATTGCTTATGATTCTTTTAGCTCTTCCGTTATTTCGTTAACTTATCAATTATCGCCATGATCTCGATAATCTTTTGTTCACCCTGCTCGGTCTTAAGACCTTCTTTTACGCAGTGATTTAAGTGGTCGTGGAGAATTTGGTGATTAATATTTTTTAAAATCGCTTGAGTTGCCAGGAGCTGATTGGAAATATCAATGCAATACCGATCGCTTTCCACCATACGCACGAGACCATCAACTTGACCCCGTGCTGTTTTTAATAGACGCATTATTTTTTCCTTATCACTTCGCAATTAAATCACCTACCGAACAGACTTTTTTTATCTGTGATTGAAACGACTTCATAACCTGCCTCACCAATGGCCTCTCGGACGGTTTGCCCATTCCATTCGCCGTTGACGGTGATTAGTGCTTCTTCTTTTTTTAGATTCACCTTAGCCTCTAGACCTTCCAGATTATTAAGTGTATCTTCGACTCTTTTTTGACAATGTCCACAGGTCATTCCCTTGATTTTAACTATTTTTTCATGATATTCCTCGTTTCTATAGTTTAGGTTTAAAACTCCTCAAACGCAAAGCGTTAGTAACAACAAATATTGAGCTTAAACTCATGGCTGCCGCAGCATACATGGGGTTTAATCTCCATCCGAAGAAGGGGAATAGTAATCCCGCGGCAAGCGGAATTCCCAGCGCGTTATAGAAAAACGCCCAAAATAGATTTTGCTTAATATTACGTAAAGTGGCTTTGCTCAGTTGAATAGCTGTTACCACATCTAAAAGATCGTTTTTCATTAGTACAACGTCAGCCGATTCTAAGGCCACGTCTGTGCCTGCGCCAATTGCAATGCCCACCTGAGCCCTGGCTAGGGCAGGTGCGTCGTTTACTCCATCACCGACCATGGCTACTACTTTCCCTTGTTCTTGCAAAGTACGAATTTCCCGTTCTTTATCTTCAGGAAGCACTTCGGCAATAACCGTATCAATATTTAACTCTTTACGAATTGCTTCTGCAGTCTTTTTGTTATCGCCTGTGAGCATGACAACGTCAATATCGAGGTTTTTGAGGTCTTTAATGGCTTGCTTACTTGTTGGTTTTACAACGTCGGCTACAGCAATTATTCCCATTACTTTTGCTGAATTTGAAAAGAACATGGGTGTCTTTCCTTGATCCGCTAGTTCATTTGCTTTGTCTAAGAAATCTCCAAGTTCAACGCCGTTATCATTCATAAATGCCAGGTTACCCGCGAGATATTGCCGCTCATCAATTCTAGCTTGAACACCTTTACCCGGTACCGCTAAAAAGTCTTTTACAGATTTTAGTTCAAAGTTTTGTTCCGCAGCCCTGCCTACGATTGCTTCGGCAAGGGGGTGTTCAGAAGGTTTTTCTAAGGAAGCACCAATTAAGAGTAATTCATCTGCATCGAGTCCGTTAGCCGGAAGAATATCAGTAACTTGGGGCTTGCCCTCTGTAATTGTTCCCGTTTTATCCAAGACCACTGCATCTAGACTATGGGCAGTTTCCAATGCTTCAGCCGATTTAATCAAAATACCATGTAGTGCCCCTTGACCTGTACCCACCATTATTGCCACAGGGGTAGCTAACCCTAGGGCACATGGGCAAGAAATTACTAAAACAGCGATTCCTATTGTTAAAGCAAACTCAAAGGGGTAACCTAATAATAGCCAGGTCACAAAGGCAATCAGGGATATGGCGATAACCACAGGTACAAATATTCCACTGATCTTATCTGCAAGTTTAGAGATGGGCGCCTTAGATGAACTTGCTTCTTCAACTAAACGAATGATTTGGGAAAGAGTTGTATCGTCACCGATTCGTTGAGCTTCGAATTTAAACGAGCCCGCCTTGTTAATGGTTGCTGAAATAACTTTATCGCCAACCTGCTTGGCCACGGGAATACTTTCTCCTGTAAGCGCCGATTCATCTATTGCGGAACTACCTTCCACTATTACTCCATCAACCGGAATACTTTGCCCTGGCTTAATTACGATAATGTCACCCACACCTAAATCGGCAACGGGAACTTCAACCTCTTTGCCCTCCCTAATTACAGTGGCCACCTTAGGTGCAAGATCCATTAGTTTTGCAATGGCATCGGAAGTCCTACCCTTAGAGCGTGCTTCGAGATATTTTCCTAAAGTGATAAGACCCAAGATCATACTGGCAGATTCGAAGTAGAGGTCATGTGAATATTGGGCAACGGTTTGTAAATCACCATGACCGAGTCCTACTCCTATCTTAAATAAAGCAAAGATACCATAGACTACGGCGGCACCGGAACCTATGGCAATTAAAGAATCCATATTGGGGTTTCTTCGCCATAAAGTTTTGAATCCCGTTTGGAAATATTGGCGGTTAACATAAACCACGGGCAAGGTTAGTAGAAATTGAGTAAGAGCCATTGATACGGCATTCTCAAGCCCAATTAAAAATGCGGGGATAGGTAAACCCACCATGGGACCCATGGCCACATAAAGCAAAATGAGCATAAAGATAAGGGATACGGTTGTCCTTGTTTTCATTTCATCAATTTCTTCTTGAACCCCATCGCGCCGTTCCTTTGTTATATGCTTATCATCTGCAGATGCAAGGGCTGCACCGTAGCCCACATCACTAACTGTACTTATAATTGATGATGTATCTATGGTTTCGTCATCAAATTCCACCACCATATTATTGGCTAAAAGGTTGACATTGACGGACTTCACACCGTCCATTTTTTTCACGGCCCGTTCTACCGCAGTTGAGCAAGCGGAGCAAGTCATTCCTGTCACATCAAATTTTTCCTTCACTATCTTCACTCCCTACTACACCCCTAGGGGGGTGGTGTTAGTTTTAGTCTAACGAAGTAATCCGCATTTGTCAATATTGCATATACGCTATTGTTCCTTTAAATGATGGGCAAAATTCCAAAAGGTAAAACAAAGTCGTAAGTCATTGATTGCTTAGGATCTTGTATGAGTAAATAGATCTCGGGTTTTGATATAAAACGAGGCAGG
>DUPA01000123.1 GCA_012838515.1 Natronincola sp.
AATTGATTGAAAAGGGAATCTAGATGTTTAGTCTAGGTTCTTTTTTTGTCATAATAACTTATGAGGAGATAACCTTTTGGACAAATTTCCAAGTGGCACTTGATCCGGGATACGTTCAGTTTTATGATGAAAATGCTGGTCCAGAAGATTGGCACACGGTAACGGTTCTGTTTAAAGACAAGGCTTATGATTCAGAAGATCTGAAAAATGTTCAAATTAGAATGCAAGCTGGACCGTTAGAACATGTGGAATTAAGAAATATCCTCCCAATACCTGTGTCTCCTTTAGGTCATGGTATTGACTTCGAACGCGATTACGGTGTTGAACTAGGATTAAACTATAAAATCAACGACGATTGGGAAGCAAACTTCAATGCAACGGTTGGTGAAAACTACTTTGGCGCAGGTATGGCAGAAGTAAAAGGTACACCGGGCGACCTAAATGTACGCGCTTTTACCAATGGCACAGGTGCGAACATGGGCGATCCCATGAATATAATCAAAGGCGATAAATATTACGAAAATGGTACGGCAGGTATTGATTTAAGAATGCCAGTTTCCGTAGGTTCGGGTCACGTATTCGTATCAACACCCGCCGGTGCCCCAGGTAAGGGAGGAATTCTGGGAGGATCATTTAAGACTCCTGTTGCAGATTCTGCTGAGATCCGATTCATAGGTGCCACTGAATTTCCGGCGAACCTAAAGGATGCAGATGATAACCCAATTAAACGTCCCTACGTAATCGGTTCTGCCTTAGAGGCTTCAGCAGGTGGCGTAGGTTTAACCGGTGAAGTTGTTACCAGTGGTAAAAAAGGTCTAGGTCTTTACGGAAAAGTAAGTTGGAAGAACTTAGAAGCTGCAATCACTCGTGCTTCTGAGGGTCTTTGGACTAATTATAGTGACCACAATGATGACGGTTACGGCACCTACCACGTTCAAGGCAATGTGGATGTGCTAGAAAACTTGAATCTAGGACTTTACGCCAACCAATGGTATAACCTTAAAAAAGGTGATGAAAAGTACAAAAACTTCATGTTGAAACCAAGTATCAAATGGGAAATCAACGACAACGCTAAATTAGATGCATTCTTCGAGTACAAGAAATCACTCAATAATGAAACAAAGAAATATGATAAATTCGATGGCAGTAAGCTTGTTCTAAAATTGGAAGGTGACATTGTTTCCGACCTAAACGGAAAATTCATTAGTATTGTAACTAATGACGGCAAGAAATTGTTTAAAGTTCCTGCATATGTAGGACGCTTAAGCTATACTGGTTTAGATAAGTGGACATTTACCGGTGAAGCGGGCTTATCTAAGTCTAGCGCAACTGCTAAATTCACCAGTAACCTTCATGCTAAAGCAGAATGGGCCTTCGATCCGAACGGTACTCTAGAGTTCGCTACGGGAAGAGCAACCTTAAATGATGATGAAGATGAAGTATCAAATGCTTCTACTGCAAAACATTATTACACAGTTAAATTCACGTACACATTCTAGAATAAACCTTTAGAATGGCTCTTCAGAGCATAATCATTTAGCTAAGATTAAAACTCGCTGGCGAAAAAGTCAGCGAGTTTCTTTTATGTTTTGCGAGATCTTGCCGATAAGATTAGAGAAGAAGCATCTCCTAAGAACGGATGAGCACACATGAGAATCGCAAATAATATGTCAGCTACTGTGGCGCAAAATAAATTACAGGCCACCCAACGTAAAACTTCAGCCAAATCAGAAAAATTATCTTCAGGATTTCGAATAAATCGTTCCGCGGATGATGCTGCAGGATTAGCCATATCCGAAAAAATGCGTACCCAAATAAGAGGGTTAAAACAAGCCAGCAGGAATGTGCAAGAAGAAATCGATCAACTAAAAGAAAGCATAAATAACATTGCCCATGCCACAAACTTCAATAGAATTAACCTTTTCATATCGATACCATGCTAGGAGATGATGATCACGCACCTTTTGTAGTCAATGGTGAGATTATCACAGAAGAACAAGCGTGGGAAGGATCATCAATACCGGAGTCTTTCATAGTTTATAATCAAAACACCGGCCAAGGTGCCAATGCCGAGCTTCAGGCCCATGGGATATTACGAGGTGAAGGCATCATTGAAGCCCCCGATCGCTTCGGAATAGGTAATTATTTCGATGTCAGCATTCCCTCTTGGGAACCAAGTAATTCGGTTGGAGACAGCGGTTATAGTATTTGGTGGAATGAGAGAACGGTTGGTAATGGACAAAGCTTTACCGTAAACACGTTTTACGGTCTTGCGGTACCACCCACAATAGAAGACCCCACCTTGGCCAATGAAGCCATCATCGGACAGGCGGCAACTGCCATGCTTGCCCAAGCTAACATGGCACCCCAAAACGTCTTGCAATTACTTCAGTAACAAATTGCAGAGTTAAAGTGCTATTTTAGCCCACATATCTTTGCCATTTGTTAGCAGATCCATAACCTCTATAGACCAGTGAACAGTATTAAATTCTTGATTAACCTCATCGCCCAAGACGTCCGTTTCTAGAATATGACCGGGGAAGGTTACCGTATAACCCCAATATGTATCTGCAAGGTAGGGGCCTAATATATCCAAAGGTATATATTCGTCAAAACCAAGACCAAAATCATCTGAAGAAGCAAAATCACTAGGAGGTAGCGTCCGTCTATAGAAAAAGTGGTCGCTTTCTTTTATAAATCCCATTCCCCCGGGTGAAAAGGCAATATCGTATTCTAAAGCATGCACCAGTTCCTCAAGCGACTCGAATTCAAGTACAAATTCGGACCATTCCACTCCGGCATCAACATAGCTCTTAGAGTCGACAAAAATGATACCCCGCGATGCTTTTAAAGCTTCTTTGCTTTCCCTTTCAATCTCCGCCGTGATCTCCTTAAAACCACCTTCAAACATGCCTGTTTCATCAGCGAAACCCATTTTAAAAATAACCCGGCCTGACCCATCCTGATTAATATAAATATGTTCATCATAACGAATGCAGCCTGATAAAAGCATGATCAAAATGAAAAACAAGCAAAACAGCTTTTTCATTACATCCCCTCCGGTAATCATCGGAATTAACCACCACAATTAAAATCACCAATAATAATAGATATTAGTCAATAAATGCCTTGGTCTAAAATAAGAGTAAAATACTTCCTTTTAGTTATACTAAGAACAAAGGAGGGAAAGAAGTGATAGTTCTTATTCATGATTTGTCTGAGAAGGAAGGAAAACAGTTGGTCTTATCATACGATCAACCGCCCACAGTAGTGGCGGATGACGGAACAATTAAGCATTGCGTGGGTTGTTTCGGTTGCTGGACTAAAGATCCCGGTGTATGTATTCTTAACGATAAATACAATAAAAACGGTGCACTTCTAGGAAATGCCACAGAAGTACATATCTTTAGTCGTTGTTATTATGGGGGCTTTAGTCCCTTTATCAAAAACGTGCTAGATCGCAGTATTTCATACGTACATCCTGATCTGCGTATAAG
>DUPA01000124.1 GCA_012838515.1 Natronincola sp.
AAAGCGTCATCATCTGCGCTAAGCTTTTCGCCCTCTACTACGGTTTTCAATCTAACCAAGACATCCTCCACTGAAAAACGCCGAAAATCATACCGCTGCACCCTAGATAAAATAGTGGGAGGTAACTTGTGAGGATCCGTTGTGGCAAATATGAAAATTACGTGTGAAGGGGATTCCTCTAACGTTTTGAGCAACGCATTAAATGCCTCTTGAGTCAACATGTGCACTTCGTCAATTATATATATTTTATATTGCGCATTAATTGGAGTAAACTGAACTTGTCCCCTTAGCTCCCGCACATCATCAATTCCACGATTGGAAGCCCCGTCTATTTCGATAACATTCAAGGATGTGCCGGCGGTTACTGCGCGGCATTCTTCGCATTCGCCACAAGGGGTTGCCGAAGGGCCTTTACCACAGTTTAGACTTTTGGCCATAATCCTTGCTACCGTTGTCTTACCGGTTCCTCGAGGACCCGCAAAAAGGTAGGCATGGGAAAAACGACCGCTATTTAAGCTGTTTTCAAGGGTTGTCACGATATTATCTTGACCGACCACATCGTCAAAATTTTGAGGGCGCCATTTTCTATATAACGATATATATGCCACCGCATTCCCCCCTATCTTATATACTTTCGTCTCTTCTCGATTTTTAGATTAAAATCCTTTCAATTTAAAACATAAAAAAATATCGTGCACCCATCTTCGAACTTGATCTTCCAGACGATATTTAGGTAGTTAGCTCGAACCAGGCACCCTCACGGCACATAAGAGCTTCCACTTACCGCTGCTTCCTTCCGGATCTGACGGGGTTCATGGATTCTTATTGCGTAAGACCCAATTGTCAACACCACTTATCTAAACCAGACTCCACAAAATCAATCCTCTAATGGGAATTCGACCCCGCTATAGCGGATTGCGGGTACAGGGCACCGCTACTTCCCCGTCTAGCACGATAACGCAATTATACTGAAATTAACCCTTACTGTCAAGCGAATGGGGCGAAAATCAAACTGCTTATCCCTTCGTCATGCTGGTCTTTTACATTACTGAAACTGTGGTTCCTCTTTTCCCACATGTTTCAATCTGCCTTGCAACTTTGGTATCATATCTTCCACATCCTGCGCCATTGTATTAAACATATCTTTTACGGCGGGAACATCCGTATCTATGGCGCAAGATTTCAATTGGCCTGCTAGGGAATGGGCTCCCGCAACCGTCTGTTCTATTCTCGATTTTGTCGTCATACAATCATCCTCCTAGGATTAGAATACCCCTTTAAAAGAAGAAAATAACCTTGGACAACAAAAAAACCATCGTAATCTAACGAAGGTTTGATATTTAAAATGGCGGAGAGAGTGGGATTTGAACCCACGAGGGGCTTATCACCCCTACACGATTTCCAGTCGTGCCTGTTCAGCCATGCTCCAGCATCTCTCCATGTTTATTAAGTTTGTTGGTAACTGGCGGAGAGGGTGGGATTTGAACCCACGGGACGTTTGCACGCCCAACGGTTTTCGAGACCGCCACATTCGGCCACTCTGTCACCTCTCCGTGAGTATGAGTGTATATCCGCAGAACAAAAATTTTTCATCATTTTTATTCTTGTCGCAAGCCTCTGAAAAACTCTTGCAATAATCTTGCGCATTCTTTTTGACATATTCCGTCATAAACATCAACAAAATGATTTAGCCTTTTATCCTGGACCAAATTCATTAAAGAAGAAATGGCCCCAGACTTAGAATCATAAGCCCCGAAAACTAGTCGCTTCAATCGCGAGTTAACGATGGCTCCAGCACACATTGGGCAGGGTTCAAGAGTAACATAAAGAGTTGAATTAGTCAAGCGCCAGTGTCCGAGTTGCCTTGCAGCATCTTTAATAGCAATTATTTCCGCATGGGACGTAGGATCATTCATCGTTTCAACAAGGTTGTGACCTCGCCCGATGACCTTGTCATCTAAAACCACAATTGCACCAACGGGGACTTCTTTTAGGGCAAGGGCTTTGCGTGCCTCTTTAATAGCTTCAAGCATAAACTTTTTATGCATAAAAATCGCCTCATAGAGTGTGTTACCAGAATTAAATATATCATAGAAGAATCTGTTTGACAAGAAAAATCATACGATAATTACGATAATATAGATCATTCTTTTCTACCCGTCGATGATAATAAATGAAAAGAGAGGATATCCTCTCTTTTCATTTAAAGCCTCCCTCTCTGCGCGCCAAATTTTGTTCAGTTTTTCTAATCATTTCTTGCGCTTTTGAGCCACTCTCCATTATAGTCTTACTATTCCCGTATTCTTCGTTAACACCTAGTTCAGTTGCTATTTCGAATTTAAATTTATCTAAGTTTTCTCGGACTTTAAGGTCGGCACCTCTACCCTTTCGTTCCCAGGATTTCTTAAACATCTTTTCAACTCCAATTAGACTAAGAGGATGCCTAAAGGCACCCTCTTAAAGATTTTATCTACTGCGTGGGTTCCTGCGGAAAACTTCCACGGAAACCGGTAGCCCCGGCTCCTCCTCCACCTTGACCTACTAAAGATTGCTGCGCAGCGGCAACCATACGTCTAACCATATGTCCACCAACAGCACCACATTCACGAGAAGGAATGTTACCCCAATAACCTGACTTATACTCAGGGTTAATTCCTAATTCAGTTGCCACTTCATACTTAAATTGATTCATGGCCTGAAACGCCTCAGGAATAACCGTAATGTTCTTACTAGATGATCCTAATGCCATCAAATTCACCTCCTTTACCTCTTGGCATTCTTAATGTACCCCCTTAACCCCAAGCTTACACAGGTAGATAATTGGCGAATTTGGAAAAAAGAAAACCAGCTACTTTTAGCCGGTTTTCTTGAATATTCTTCTTACAAACTAATTGCTTCAGTAGGGCAAGAATCTGCCGCATCTTGACAGCAACCAGCCGATTCGCATTGATCTGCGCCGATTACGTGCGCTAAGCCGTCATCACCCATCTCAAACACTTCCGGGCAGATTTCGGCACAAACGCCGCATCCGATACATAGATCTGCATCGACTTTTGGATTCATTTGGTTTTCCTCCTCGACACTTATAATTCTTCGAATAGGTCCTTCCCTACGCCGCACTCCGGACATACCCAATCATCCGGCAAATCATTAAAATCTACTCCCGGAGCAATGTCTTGTGTAGAATCGCCGATCTCAGGATCGTAAATATATCCACAAACAGTACATTCCCATTTTGACACATGCGTCACCCTCTTTCGAATTTATGTTTACTCCATTATTCTACCAAAAATAAGGGAATCCTACCAAAATAAAAATTTATTACATTTGTTCTCTGATATCATCTGGAACGGTCGCACCGAAAAGTTCGTACATTGTTTCGACCACAGGAACGGTAAGGTTTACACCACCATAAATAATGAGATTGTCGGGCAAAACCGTACTAATTCCATTTTCAGTAGCAACATCTTCAATAACTTTGAGAATAAAACCCACTAAGTCAACGCGGATTTGTTGTTCAATCTGTTCAAAACGAAACTCATAAAACTCGGTTAAGTCTTGTATCTCCGCATCAGACTCGAGTTTCTCCACATCTTCCCTAAACTGAACCTCCAGTTCTTCTAGGGCATTTTGAAGCTCTTTATTTTTCGTATCGTACTCGGGATATGCGTAGAATAAAAACTCAAAATCAACGTAGCCAATCTCGCTAGCAGAGGCCATAACAGGGACGAATAATGCTACCATTAAAATAAGTAAAATTCCTACCGTAGTCTTTTTCAAACCAGACACTCCTTTGTATTTCTCTATCTTACTATTCGATCATCGTCATATATTTCCTTTACAAATAATTCTTTTAGGGGGTATTCCTAACTAAATCGGCAATAGTAGTTCTTTGTAAAACCTTGGTAAATTCCTTTTGCGCCTCTAGCCACACCGGTTGCATGGGGCAACCACCCTCACGCTGGCAACTAATTTCGGTTCCTAAGCATTTTGAAATTGCTATCGGACCTTCAATTAACTCAATCACATCGTAAACGGTTATATTTTCTGGCTCAACTGCCAAACGAACCCCACCTCCGGGACCCCTCACACCCACAACCCAACCCTCTGCACTCAATAAGGCCATAATTTGAGGTAAAAAATTCGTAGGAATCTCTTGACGGCTAGCTATAATTTTAGACGATATATGTTCATTTGGATGTATAGCTAATTCAACTAATGCACTTACAGCGTATTCAGTCTTCCTAGTGATTTCCACATTGTTCACTCCATCCCATAAGCCTATCAAAATTATACTTATGCGCCTAAATTCTGTCAAGAATCTGAAAAGCAACTATTTTTCTTGCTTGCTTGGCTGAATCTGGTACAATAAGATCAGTTAACCACTTAATAGGAGGTTTAAACATGGATCGCATTGGAATTATTGACCTCGGATCTAACTCCATTCGCCTAGTGATTGTTGATATCAAAGCGAACCGCGCCCATCATCAAATAGAAAATTTAAAGGAAACGGTAAGATTGCGAAGTAGAACCGGTTCCGAAGGTTCCTTAACTAAAGAAGGCATGGATTATGCGGTGGAAACAATCTCGCTTTTTGTTAAATTCTGCATGGCCCGTCAAGTTAAAAAGATAATAGCCGTTGCGACTGCAGCCGTCAGGCGTGCACCCAATCGGTATGAACTGATAGAGAGAATAGAAAGAGAAACGGGCGTAAAGACGAAAATTCTATCCGGCGAAGAGGAAGCCCATTTGGGCTATCTTGGATTGATTAATAATGTCACCGAAACTTCGGGTACCATGGCCGATTTAGGTGGGGGCTCCTTAAAACTGGTGGGTTTCCGCGATCGACTGAATAGAAATTCTGTCACGCTGGATTTCGGTGCAGTCTCTCTCATGGAGAGATTCGATCTAGCCAATCGACCCTCTGCCTATAATTTACGCGCATTAGACGCATTCTTGGAAGAAACCTTCGCGCAAATCCCGTGGATTCATGATTACCCCAATGTAATAGGCGTTGGTGGAACATTCCGTTCCTTAGCCAGAGTATATCGAAATCACGTTAACTACCTACCTGATATTACCGATGGAATTGTTATTCCAACAGACGTGGTAGGTGAAATTTACGAACGAATAAGCAAACTTGATCTTGAACAAAGAAAGCAGGTTGCAGGTTTAGAGCGAGCCCGTGCCGACCTTAGTGTGACCGGTATCGGGATAATTTACAAGTTACTTCAGGTAACATCCAGTGCCGAACTACAAGTTAGTGTTAGTAGCATTCGACAAGGAGTTTTTTACGAGCATATTCATCCGAAGGATCCCATTGTTTTCAACGTTTTGACCCATCATACGAATAATCTCATTGACTACCACAATCTAGATGAGAACCATTTAAGACGGGTATCGAATTTAGCTGTCACCCTTTTTGATCAGCTTCAGCCACTACATGGATTGGGGAGTTTCGAAAGACGAGTATTGCTAATTGCCTCACTAATGCATGAACTTGGTGTAGTTATTAGTGTGGAAAGCATTGAAAAGCACACACTTTATACAATACTTAATTCGCCCATCAGCGGCCTTAACCATCGAGAAAGGATCTTAGCTGCTTATTTAGCTGCATCCCATGAACAATTGTTCTTAATAAACTTTAGAGATTACGTGACGCGAGGCCCCGTTAGCCTAGATGACATGCAAAACATTAAGAAACTGGCACCATTAATTCAAATCGCCCATAGTCTCGATCGGTCGAGATCGGGGGTTGTAACCCATCTGCAAAGCAATTTAAGCGATAACACTTGTGAAATTAAAGTCTTTGGAAATCAAAGTAGGGATCTTGAAATCCGTGATGCTAGCCGAAGGGCAGAGTTCTTTGAACAAGAGTATGGACGTAAGTTATCAATTGTAAAAGGTTAGACTAAAAAGCGCCCCGAGGCGCTTTTTACTTTTAATTTGATTGAATGGCCATTGCACTCATCACATCTTTTTTTACTTTTCGCATGGTTGCAGATGGCTGATACATTAGGTTATTATATTCAGTGAGCATACGGTCAGCTGAAAAGCGATGCATACCCGTGGCAATACTTGCCTGCATCATTTCCTGCCATCTTTTTTTATCATCATAATAAGTTGGAATAACATCTTCCAAAAGAACCTCGTAGAGGGAAAGAGCATCCACCATTAATTGTTCCGGGCCTTCATAACCGCCTCCAAACTGCCAACCGTTTACACCATGTATACAACCTTCAGGCCACCAACCGTCTAAAACACTTAAATTCAAAACGCCATTTAAGGCCGCTTTCATACCCGAGGTCGCAGATGCTTCTAGGGGTCTTTGCGGTGTATTTAACCACACATCGCAACCGGTGGTCAAAATCTTCCCTAACTCCATATTATAGTTTTCGAGGAAAACCACACTATCTGGAAATCGGTAACTCATCTCGGCTATATTTGCTACTATTTGTTTTCCCCACTCATCTTCCGGGTGTGCCTTGCCGGAGAATACCAACTGAATTACCCTATCTTTTAGCAAGGGTTCTATAATATGGGGTCTATGAAAGATAAGTCCACTTCTTTTATAAGTGGCCGCCCGTCTCGCAAAACCTATTGTTAAAGCATCCAAATCCAGCGATACACCTGTGCGGTTTTGGACTTCTTCTATAAGCCTTTTTTTAGCTTGGAGATGTGTCTTCCATAAGTTACCGCGAACGTTATAAGTCTGTTCTATTTGCTCATCTTGCCAAGTTTTAACATGAACTCCATTAGTTATGCTAATAATGGGGGATATTCCATGATAGTCTTTCCACATAGCCCGGGCTGTTGAACCATGAAGTTCTGAAACCCCATTTGAAAGACAGCTTAATCGTAAACCCGCAACAGTCATATTAAATGGATCTCCACCTATTTCCTCCACCTGATCGTATTCTAGACCCGCCCATGCTCCCATGTGGCTAAGCAAGGAATGATCATGAACTTCGTTCCCCGCCATAACCGGCGTATGGGTTGTAAAGATAATCTGTTGCCGTGTTTCTTCCCATGCCTCGTGAAAATTCTTACCTGTGGACATCCTTTCTCTAATTAACTCCAGACCGGCGAACACCGCATGACCTTCGTTAAGGTGGTAAACATCCGCATCAAAGCCGATCTTCTTTAAAAGGCGAATACCACCTATTCCTAATATCATTTCCGCGGCCACCCGTTCCTGACCAAATCCGGCATAAAGCTGCCTAGTCATCCAACCGTGATCCGAACCGGGAAAGTTTGTGTCTAATAAATAAAGAGGTACATTATTAAAAGCCTCTACTTTCCATACCTTACAGGCCACATCCTCGCCGCGAATCCAAAGGTTAACGGTTATTCCCGTGTCTTCCAGTAAATCTCTATTATAATCCTGACCGGAATGGAAAGGATAACCTCTTTCATCCAGGTATTGATCTGAATACCCTTCGTTCCAAAGAATCCCAATACCCACAAAGGGCATATCTAAATCCTTAGCCGACTTTAAAATATCCCCGGCTAATACCCCTAAACCCCCGGAATAAATGGGAAACGATGCGTCTAAACCATATTCCATACAGAAAAATGCGACTTTTGGTCGGGGAATAGCTGTCATTCTATCTCTCCTCATTTTCGTAAGACTTAATTTTGTTTGTGTAATCCTCAATTAGCCTAGTTGCTTCCTCCATAGTATCTGCCTCGCTATACAGGTGGAAAAACGGATCATCGCCATCGGGAACAACTAAAGTCCAACCCGATGGGCTGTGTTCTTTTATTCCATCCAAATATAGGGTCCTTTCAGAATCGGAATCTTCGATTAACTCCCTCATGACCCTGCCCTTTTTATCCCAGGGAATTAGAACTTTTGCTTTTCTTTTATGAGTGGTGGTTTGAAATTCACTTAAGGAGCGATTTTGCGAACTCAGAAAGCTCAATAGTTCGCCGATGGTGGCTAAAGGCTCTATATATGGAATAACATCTAATTTTTCTTCCTTTTGTATATTCCCAAGTTCCGATGCCATCTCCATCCAAAATAAGGGCTCACCGCGAGTCCAATGTACATTCAGACCTTGTTCCTTAGCAGTTTGTGCCACAATTCGTGATACATGAACAGGCAAGGCAACATCCCTTCTCTTTCTATCTTTCAAGGCATGAATGAATAAACCCCACCATCCCTCTTCAGTTAAAGTGTTACCCTCTTCATCTTGAAAAAACCAATCATTTTCTTGAACAACCAAAGTGGGAATACCTTCTAAGGCCTTATTAACTACGTCATACCCACCTAAATGCAAAAATTTATTAATCATTTCGCCAAAAGGATTTTGGTTGGAGTTCAACAGTAATCCCACTTTATAATCTTTGCGTTTGGCTGAATACTGGCCGGCGAGAAGTTCCAAATACTTATCTTCTAAATTATATACTTTATGAAAATCACCGAGATCAGTTGAATCTAATCGGGGATAATCTTCCCTTTCTAGGATCCCCTCGATTTTACGTTGATCGTTCTTTGATAAAAAGCGGCCTTTTTCATTCCAGCACTCTATAACCAAATTGTAATTCTCATTATGATCTTGCATGCAGTGTAGCGCCCCATCCAGAGCAAGTTTTTGAACAGAAAACCGTGTTACACGTCCGGTAACTGCACCACCATCATAGACATCCAAACCTCCCGCTCTTAATCCCACTATTAATGCCGTCTTAACCAAATCACCTAGATTGGAATAATCGCTGGTTACCAAGATACTTTTATCCGTGCCTAAAAAAGCGGCGTAACTTAATCCCACTTGAATAATGGTTTCAAGGGTAAGATCGCCTCTGGAATCACCTGATATTCCATGTTTTGTAAAAAGAGAAGGTCTTGATTGACTTCCCCATATGAGAGATTTTTTTAATGTTGTTCCGCTGGGAATAATTTTTTGGGGCCAGATCTTCGTATCTGCTCCTATCATAGAAAAAGCACCAACTTTTACTCTTTCTCCTAAAACTGCGCCCTCGTAAATTTGGATGTTTCGCTCTACCTGCACGTTATTTGAGCAAATGCAGCTTCTGAGCTGAGAACCGGTGCCTATACGAACACCTGACCATAAAAGACTTCTCTTGATGTTTGCCCGTGCATCGACTTGACAATGTGACCCTATAACAGTGTATGGCTCTATCACGGCTCCCGCATCAATTTTGCAATTTTTCCCGAGATATACCGGACCCGAAATCTGTGCATCGGGGTGTATATAAACGTCTTCCTCGAATAGAATGTTTTCCTTTCGATTAGCGGGCAATTCCAATTTTACAGCCCCGTTTAAGCTATCCACCTGCGCTTTTGAGTATACTTCGAGATTTCCTATATCAGACCAATATCCCGGAGCCACATAACCATAAAGGGGTGCACCCCTTCTTAAAAGCTCCGGGAAAACATCTTGACTGAAATCAACTTTCTGCCCTAGCTTAATAAGGTCGAGAACTTCCGGTTCCAAAATATAAATACCTGTGTTCACCGTATCACTAAAAACCTGGCTCCAGCTAGGCTTTTCTAAAAATTGCGTTATTTTTCCGCTTTCATCAACAAGCACAACCCCGTAACTCAGGGGATTAGGGACCCTTGTTAGAACGAGGGTGGCCATGGAACCTTGCTTTTTATGAAATTCTACCGCCGAAGTTAGATCTATATCTGTTAGAGCATCCCCGCTCATTACAATGAATGTGTCCTGCAAAAACTGCACTGCATTTTTAACGCTTCCTGCCGTACCCAGAGGTTCGCGCTCCACAAAATATTCCATGTTAACACCAAATGCATCTCCGTTTTGGAAGTATCGCTCAACGTGTTCGGGTAAATACCATAAAGTGCTGGCTATATCGGTGAATCCGTGTCGTTTCAAAAGATTTAGGATATGTTCCATCATGGGACGATTTAAAATTGGTACCATGGGCTTTGGTAAGTTGCAGGTTAAGGGCCTTAGCCTTGTTCCCTCACCACCGGCCATGATTACTGCTTTCATGCAAGTATCCCTCCTTTTCTAATAAATTGGATTCAACACCATATGGACTTTCTGAAACATCCTGTTCGGACATTAAGGGAAGGTCATTCTCATATATTTTCACGGTTTCCCTAGCAATAATGTTCCAATTATATTTATTGTTCAGATCCTGGTAGGCCTGATCACTTAAATACTGACCGAGCTCCCTATCACTTAATAACCTTAGAATGCTATCGGCCAGTGAATTGGCATCGCCCGAGTAAAAACTCAGACCATTTTTGCCGTGTTCTACTGTTTCTTTAAAGCCACCCACATCACTTACTACTACAGGCGCGCCACCTGCCATGGCTTCTAAAGCCACAATACCAAATGGTTCATAGCGACTGGGGAAAACTGCAACTTCAGCTAATCGATACAGACTATTACGTTCTAAATCGTCGATAAATCCTGGGAAAAGCACCTTTTCACCGAGACCCATATCCCATGCTTGCTTTTTCAACTCATCATGTAATGGGCCTTTCCCCGCGATGATGAATTTTGTTTGCGGTCTATTTTGCAGTATCTTGGGAGCAGCTGACAGTAAAAGATCTATGCCCTTTTCATAAACATGGCGACCCACATATAAAACAATATCTTCGTGGGGTAATGCCCAGCTTCTTTTCCATTCATCCAAATTTTGATGAGTGCGAATAAAGTCTTGCGCCCTGACGCCATTTGGAACAACATGTAATTTATCGCCGGGAACTTGAAAAATGCGTTGCAATTCATCTCTCATATGATAGCTACAAACAATGACTCCGTAGGCTTCGTAAGTCAGCCACCACTCCATATCACTGATATGACGTTGAAGATCATTGTGTAACCCACCATTTCTTCCCCATTCTGTGGCATGTATTGTAGCCATTAAAGGCTTGTGAAAGGCATGTTTCAGAACTTTAGCACTTGGAGCCACCAACCAATCGTGGGCATGAATTAAATCAAAATGATCCTGAGAGAGCAACTCTGATGCTTTTTGAATCAAATGGTAATTCATAAAATGGACTTCTTCGATGAAATCCATGGGACGTGGAAAAAACTGATTAGCACGATGAATTCGGACACCATCTACATATTCCAGCTGATTGCATTCACTGTAATCACCTGTTACCACAGTCACATCGTGGCCTTCTTCAACCAATGCCTGAGATAGATCCGCAACAGCCCTAGCAAGCCCCCCGATTACTTTAGGAGGGTATTCCCAAGATAACATTAATATTTTCAATTTAGCCCACCTCTCAGAACTCTCTTTCAAAAAGGATACCCAAAACAGTCTTTTATTATGAGAAGGATTAATATCAAACGGAGTCAAAATATCAACTAAAGTAAAATCTAGGAGGATTAATTTATGTTTAATAATTCCAATACAGAAACAGTCGCCAAAAATGTTTGAAAAAAACCGCTATAGCGCGGTTTCACTCAATTATTTTTTATTCTTTGCCCTTTCAGGGACTTTTATTCCTTTTATCTTCATCTACTTGCAAAGTGAGGGTTGGAGCGGAGTTTCCATAGGTATATATTCGGCCATCGGTCCGCTGGTTGCCTTCCTTGTGCAGCCTATTTGGGGGTATATCGCGGATCGTCGCGGGAGATTACCACTCATGTTCGCGGTTTTAATCTTGCTGTCCGGGGCCATCATTTCCATATATAAAAACGTTCCGGTGGGACCGGCCTTCTACGTTCTGGCAATCCTTTTGGGAATTTTTCAAAACCCATTAAACCCCATGATCGATTCCATGAGTATTCGCGCCCTAGGGGAACAAAAAAACAGTTGGGGACTTACTCGTCTGTGGGGATCTCTTGGTTTTGCCGTATCTTCTTTTATTATGGGCAAAGTCTTTACTGATAGTCCCGCATTAATTTTCACCAGTTACGGCGTGGGAACAATTTTTGTGGCATTGGCAATCTTTGTTATGCCATTTGAAGAAAAAAGAGCGAAAGAAGAACCCATTCACAACCAATTCGCCATTAAAGGTATTAGCTCTGTTCTTACAAAACAATTCTTCCTTTTTCTTGCGGCCATATCCATCTTGCAATTGGGTCAAAGCATGCCTTTAAATTTCCTAAGTGTTGTCATGACCGACAGGGGGGCCTCCAGTGCCTTAGTTGGCTTAGCTTGGAGCATCACCGCGATAGTTGAACTACCGGTTTATTTCCGTTCCGAGGGATTTATAACAAGGTTTTCACCGGAACGCGTTCTAATAGGAATAGGTCTATTCAAAGCAGTTCGTTTTGCACTATTTGCCATATCGTACCATCCAATTGCCATGCTCATCGTCCACGCCACTGTGGGAATAGGATATGCTCTACTTACTGCTGCATTAATTATATTAGTCGATCAAATTATCCCCACGGAATATCACGCAACGGGCTTCACTCTTTATGTGGCATTTACCACCACTCTTCCGCACTTAGTGGGCGGTTTATTAGGTGGCAAAATTTACGATTTATGGGGTGGAACTGCCCTTTACTTTGCAAGTGCCCTCACAACTTTTCTCGGCGTTTTTGCCTTTTATTCTTGGTACCATAGCGTAAGGAAACCGAAGAACGCAGCTGTCTAAATAAAAACCAAAGCGCCAAATTTACTGGGAACATGAAAGTAGGCGGGCCTTGTTAACGTCGGCGACCAAGCCAAATATTGGTCGCCACCTATACGTTTAATTCGATAAAAATTAGCTTTCCATGTATCTCCCACAACGGGGCTTACATCTAAGCATTTAAAAGGAATGGCAAGGTAACCGCTCCAGTTTCCGAAGATATCCGATTTAGGGTTGTCCCGCACAACTTTATGTTTTAACTCGGGGCAATTCCATTCAGGATCCCCTTGGTGCCTTTCCCCATCGTGCTTAATAAACGAATCAAAAACCACATTTTTGGGGCTAAGATTAAACTCATAATATTCGTCTGATTTCTTTGGAGCTAAGAATACCTCCACAACTTCTTCTTCATAAAGTGGATCATCACGATCTTGCATGCTTGCCAAGATATCATAATCTTCACACTGAAACCGAACATACAAAAATTCGCGATCCCACGCAGCTTGAACTGAAGTGGAAATTGCTTCGCCGCCATCGCCATCCGTGTGTATAAACGATGGACTTGTAGGCACTTTCGCCCAATCGATTGCTAGAAAATCACCGTTATGGTTTTTAGACGTTTTTATACAGCTTAATTTATAAGTCATATTATGACCCCCGAATGCTAATTAATAAACCTAACAAAACTTATTCACCACTTCTTATTAGCGTGGGTTAGAACAACATAAATCGGATAACAGGTAGAAATATACTAATTTAGCCGTATTGACTAAAGAATCAACATGGGTTCTTTCAAAAGCGTGCGAAGCATCAATGCCCGGACCAACTAGACCATGATATATATCATGTCCGGCTCGAAGTGCGGCACTTGCATCTGAGCCATAAAACGGATAGATATCCAATTTATATTCTACCCCATTCTTCTCGGCAACATTAACCAGGTGTTCGCGGAGTCTAAGGTTGTAAGGTCCGGATGAATCCATTACACAAATGGAAGCGGAAAACTCATCGCTTGATTGTCCGTCTCCTATTGCACCCATGTCCACCGCCAAATATTCAACAACTTGATCGCTTATATTGGAATTTCCACCATAACCTATTTCTTCGTTATTGGAGAAATAGAAATGGGTAGTATACGGTAGGGTTAAATTATTTTCCTTTAGCTCCCGTAGAATATATATAAGTATACCGGCGCTTGCCTTGTCATCTAAGTGACGCGATTTAATAAAGCCACTGGGCAATACTTCAGCCCGCGGATCGAATGCCACAAAGTCGCCAACTTTAATTCCTAAGTTTTCCACATCAGTCGCATCCTTAACAACCTCATCGAGGCGCACTTCCATATTTTCTTTGTTTCTTTCCAGTTCTGCCCCGTCTTTATATACATGAACCGAAGTTTGATGCATCAAAATGGTTCCAGTATAGACACCCCCGTCGGAAGTGAATATTTGGCAATACTCCCCCTCCAAATGCTCCCACTGGGTGCCTCCTACTCTGAATAAACGCAAACGCCCATCTGGTTTTATTTCCTTAACCATGGCACCTAGTGTATCAACGTGGGCTGTGACAAGACGATGTTGTTCCCCATTATCACCGAGTAAAGTGACGATCAATGCTCCTTTACGACTTTTCACCGCAGAAAACCCAAATTCTTTTATATAGCTTTCAATGTGATGAATAATTCGGTCAGTAAACCCTGAAGGACTTGGGATATTGACTAATTCGTTTATAAGCTGAAGTAACTCCTTACCACTAAATGTAACTGACATTTAGTTCACATCCTTTCCCCATGACACCAACATATTTGACATTTTGATTATTATCCCTTTTACTACCTTATATAACGCTTATAAGATAGAGGATTTTTTTCCATACTAAACAAAAAAGGAGTGAACGATGCTTTGTTAAGGCCAAAAGGAAGAAGAATACGCGAACTACCCATAGAAGAACATTCCACAGCGGCATGGGCTAATATTGAAAGGGAAAAACCCATCTCAAAAGTTCCCATACCAAATTCATTCGATATGGAATTAGCCCGTGAATGGGTTAATCAAAATCAAAAATAGTTGAAGGCGGGAATTCCCGCCTTCTTTAAATATGCTTTGCCAACCGCTGATATTCTAAAAACCGCTCCTTAGAATCTGCTTCTGCCTGAACAAATAACTCCGCAGCTATATCCGGGAAAGTTCGTTCTAACGAAGAATACCGTATTTCGCTTAAAAGGAAATCCTTAAAGGAGGCTGTTGGTTCTTTGGAATCTAAGGTGAATGGATTTTTACCCCCTTCCTTAAGTCGGGGATTATAGCGATAAAGATGCCAATAACCAGCTTCTACCGCTCGCTTTTCTTGAAGGATACTAGTGCCCATACCCGTTCTTATTCCGTGGTTGATACATGGTGAGTAGGCGATTATTAACGATGGTCCGGGGTACTTTTCTGCCTCTATTATGGTACGGATTGTATGGTTCATGTTGGCCCCCATGGCTATCTGCGCCACGTACACATATCCGTAAGTCATGGCCATTCGTCCCAAATCTTTTTTGCGGACCTTTTTCCCCGAAGCGGCAAACTTTGCCACGGCACCGGTTGGGGTAGCCTTAGACGATTGCCCACCGGTATTGGAATAAACCTCAGTATCCAAAACTAAGACGTTTACATCCTCACCCAATGACAACACATGATCTAGACCGCCATATCCAATATCGTAAGCCCAGCCATCTCCACCAATAATCCACTGGGATTTCTTACTTAAGTGCTCCTTATTGCGCAAAATCTCTTTAGCCAGCTCATTTTGTGATGCATTTGCTTTCAAAAGATCAATGAACTCCTTTACTTCGCTAAAGTGAGACAACGAATCCTCTGCTCCGTTTAGCCACCTAACACACGCCTGTTTCAAATCTTCTGAGCTGGTGGTTTCCCTTAATTTCTCAATCAAATGACTTAATCTTCTTCTTAAAGTCTCTGTGCCTATGCCCATACCGAAGCCATATTCGGCATTATCTTCAAATAGGGAATTTGCCCAAGTAGGGCCGTAACCATCAGCAGTTGTAGTAAAGGGAAACGAAGGTGCACTACCGCAATATATGGAAGAACAACCGGTGGCATTTGCTATTATCATTCGCTCTCCGAAAAGTTGCGTTAAAAGGCGAATGTAGGGTGTTTCCCCACAACCGGGGCATGCACCGTGAAACTCAAAAAGAGGTTTTCGAAACTGGCTGTTTTTTAAGGTGCTCCAATCTACGTGTTCTTCTTTTGAAGTTACCGTTTGAGAGAATTCCCAATTACCTTTTTGCTTAGCAATTTCCTGATCGGCGGGGCGCATAACTAAAGCCTTTTCCGGTGCAGGGCAAACATCGGCGCAATTACCGCAACCAGTACAATCTAAAGGGCTAACCTGGATACGATAACCGAAGTTTTCTAAACCTTTACCAATTGCCTTTTTAGTATTAAATGTCTCCGGAACGTTACCCAGTTCTTCTTTATCTAAAAGAAACGGCCTAATAACCGCATGCGGACAAACAAAAGCACATTGGTTACACTGGATACAATTATTGATTTGCCACTCCGGAATCATAACCGCAATGCCCCGCTTCTCGTAGGCAGTAGTTCCATTGGGAAAAACACCATCTTCCATCCCGAGGAAAGCACTTACAGGTAGATCATCGCCCTCATGGCGCATCATTGGCACCTGAATATCAGTGACAAAGGAAGGTGCACCCTCTAACTCGTCGTAGCTATTATCCTCCTCAGTGACCCATCTTGCCGGCACTTCTATTTCCTTTAGTGATTCTACGCCTTGGTCAATGGCGGCAATGTTCATGTCTACAACATTTTGACCCTTTCTTCCATATAGAACTTCAACCGAGTCCTTGAGATATTGAAGGGCTTCATGGACGGGAATTACTTCTGCCAGTTTAAAAAAGGCTGACTGCATCACCATGTTAATCCGATTACCCAAGCCTAAGTTCCCTGCTATGGAAACAGCATCTATTGTGTAAAACCTCACCGACTTCTCCGCAATGGTTCTTTTAGTTTCGGCAGGTAAATTCTTCTCCAGTTCTTCCCCTTCCCAAGGGCAATTTAATACAAAAATTCCCCCTGGTTTAATACCTTTCAACAAATCATAATTATTAACGAAAGCCTTGTTATGACAGGCAATGTAATCTGCTTTTTCCACAAGGTATGGTGCCTTAATGGGGCTCTTGCCAAAGCGCAGGTGAGATACTGTTGTTCCACCTGATTTTTTACTATCGTAAGAGAAATATGCCTGGGCATATAAATCGGTGTGTTCACCTATGATTCGAATTGCCCCCTGATTTGCTCCCACAGTTCCATCTGATCCCAATCCCCAAAATTTACAGCTGATAGTACCTTCCGGTGTTGTATCAATTCCTTCTTGAGTGGGTAATGAAGTATGGCTAACATCATCTATAATCCCTATGGTAAAGCGATCCCGTGGTTTTTCTTGTAATAGATTTTCATATACCGCGACGATATGTTCCGGTCTAGTGTCCTTAGAACCCAAACCATATCGACCACCAACAATAATTGGACATTTGCTTAGGGTGTGACAAGCCTTAACCACATCTAAATAGAGTGGTTCGCCTAGGGAGCCCGGTTCCTTTGTCCGATCTAAAACTGCTACCTTTCGAACGCTTTCGGGCAGAACATTTAAAAAATGATGGTTTGAGAAGGGGCGGTAGAGTCTAACTTTAACCAATCCAACTTTTTGACCCCTTTGGTTTAAATAATCGATGGTTTCTTCGATTGTGTCGCAAACTGAGCCCATGGCCACTATAACTTCAGTTGCCTCGGGATCGCCGTAATAGTCAAAAAGATTGTAGCTACGGCCGGTCATCTCAGCCAACCTGCGCATGTAGTTTTCCACAACCTCAGGAACGGCTTCATAAAAAGAATTAGACGATTCTACACCCTGAAAATATATGTCGGGATTTTGAGCAGTCCCCTTTGTCACCGGTCTTATGGGGTTTAATCCTCGGCTTCTAAATTCTTCTAAAGCTTTTTCATCTAATAATTCCTTCATTTGTGTGTACTCAAGTGGCTTGATCTTCTGGTATTCGTGGCTAGTTCTAAACCCGTCAAAAAAATGTAGGAAAGGAAT
>DUPA01000125.1 GCA_012838515.1 Natronincola sp.
GAAGCAAAATGAACTACCTAAAGTTTTTGGTTACCCACTAAATTCTCCGATACTCCCCACCCTTTCCGCTCATTCAATTTTGAAATCGTAGCAATTACTTGTAAATCAGAATAATAGATGTTAATATTTCTTATAGTGCTTTGATTTTAATTAGGGGTGAGTTCATGTTAGCAATTACAAGAATCAATCAAATTCGAGAACTGGTTAAACAAAACAGGAGCGTAGTTGTTTCTAAACTTGCTGACCAGTTTGCCGTGACTGAAGAAACCATCAGGCGAGACCTTAAAAAACTTGAAGAAGAAGGCGTTTTGGTCCGTGTTTATGGTGGTGCCTACAGTATAGAAGGCGTCCAAAACGATGTTGATTATCTCCTCCGCGAAACGATTCTTGTCCCTGAAAAAAAGCGCATTGCCGACAGATGTCTACCCCTGGTAAATAACGGGGATTCAATCTATATTGATTGTTCCACAACCGCTTTGCAACTTGCCATGTCACTAACTTCTCACCATTTAACTGTGGTAACGAATTCTCTAAGGGTGGCACAAGTGTTTTCCGATTCCAACGACATTCATCTTGTTTTAATAGGTGGTTCACTTCATAACAGATCAATGTCTTTTTTAGGTCAAAACGCGAGCCAAGCTTTGGCAAATTACTTTGTCGACAAGGCCTTCGTCTCTTGCCGATCGTTATCCATGGAAAACGGTCTAACTGATTCCAATGAAGATCGGGCAACAATACGCAGAATTGCAATTGAACGAAGTAGCAAAACTTACCTTTTGCTAGATAACACGAAGTTTGGTTCTACCTCGTTCGCGCATATCGCTGATATTTCCGCAATCGATACTCTAATTACCGATGAAAAAGTGAGCGACGAATGGCGTATTTTCTTAGCCAGCAAAAATGTTACTTTGATCGAGGGTTAAATAGCCGGCAGTCATTGGCCTGATAGTTCTTGCACCCTCTCGGAAAAATAACGGCAATTTGCCACTAAATCCCGACTATGGCTGAATAAACCTCCGCCAATTAGGAATATAACATCCTTACCATAATCTGCGAGCATCTGCGGTATTTTTGCGAAGTTCATGCCTCCTGCAGGACACGGGAAGATCGGCTTAATGGAGCCCATTTCTTTTTTCCCGGTCTCAGCAATGCCTATGCACTCTTCTTTTGTAAAGGTAAATCGCCCCCCATTGCCCGGGAAGATGGTGGCATCAGCCCCAGCCAATCGCGTGATCAGCCCATATAACATCTGCAAAGTGAATCCTTGAGGATTAACAGCCATACTACCCGAAAAAGCGGGATGGGCGAAAATGGGCAGATTTATTTCACCATCGGCCAAGTCTCGCATGGCATCGAATCCCACTAATCCGGGGGCTACTAATAAACCACCTGCTCCATGCTCTTTGGCAAGTAAAGCCCTCTCTCTAAGCTGGGAAGGGGGTGCCGTAATATTTGGCACATATATCGAGGAGCCACCTGTCTTTGCATTAGCATTTTGAATGGCCTCACCGCAAATTTTTACGCGCTCCCGGAAGGGGGCGAAAGATTGATTTGTCAGTCCGTGATCGTCTTTGATTATGTCAATACCATTTTCCGCAAAAACGCCGATTAAGCGTCCAAAATTAGAAGAGCTCAATCCCATGGGCTTTAGTGCGGTAAAAAGTAACGGTCTATCATCTACATTTACAATTTCTCGCAAACCGGCAATCCCAAATTGAGGACCGGAAAACATTTCTAATAGTGATGGACTAAGTTTGATGTCTACAACTTGTACAGAAGGTTTAATGCTAAAATTTCCAAAGATCACATTCAACAACTGGGTAAATTCACCGGAAACCGTCTCCACAGCGTAGCTGATTTCCGCTTGATAAAGTCCATCTGTAATAAATTCAAATCTTTCTATCCGGCCAACGATTTGATCAAGGATTTCCCCTTGTGGTACTTGATCCGGGGGAAACTCTATAGACTGCTCAACGCAAATTTCCTGAGCAATCTCACGACATTCGGCTTCAGTGCCCCTAATGTTATAAGAGACGCTAAATCGCTCTCCACTTAGTTTTTCTTTTAATAGATTATTATCGAAGTCAAAGAAGTGCATTTTATCCCCCAAATCTAGAGTGCCTCAGGTTTATAGTCGCTGTGTAATGATGGTGTATAAGTCTCTCGTAAAGATTCTTCCAGAATGTTGAATCTCGTCTTGGTGATTTCTTCTATCTTAGCTATTAGGGCAATAGCATCTAAGCCATATTTGCGCATTAGATATCTTTGGCTGGCACCGTGAACAAAGGTATCTTTAAGCCCTAAACGATGCAACTTTTTCGTACAGCCGTATTCTGCCATTTGCTCAGCGATAATTGTGCCTAATCCACCAATAATGCTGTGATTTTCCATGGTTATGGCGCCATATTTACTTTTTTCAATTTCCGCTACTATTTCAGGGTGATCAAAGGGTTTTAAGGTCGTAATATGATAATGAGATATGCTCACACCTTGTTCTTCTAAGGCCGCCGCTGCTCTCATACCCTCTTCTGTACAAATTCCCGATGTTAAGAGAACGAAGTCATTTCCTTCACGCAGTTTGCGCGGTTTACTAAAATCTACTCCATCATCCGGAGAAAACAACCTAGGAATTTCGCCCCTTAAAACGCGTACATAAACCGGTCCATCAATGCTATAGGCGTAACCCAGACTGGCTTCTACATCTGTAGCGTCACCGCATTCAATAATGGTCATGTTTGGTAAAGAACGCATAACCGAAATGTCTTCGATTGCTTGATGCGTGGCACCACCCGGTGTGAGAATACCCGGTAAAAATCCAAACATTTTGACCGGTAAATTAGGGTACGCAACTGACATGGCTATTTGGTCATAGGCACGACGATAAATAAAGACTGCAAAAGTATGAATAAGCGGTACTAAGCCTTCCCTTGCCATACCACCTGCAAAGGCCAGCATATTTTGTTCTGCAATACCCATGGAAAGAAAGCGTTCCGGATATGCTTCTTTAAAAAGGTGGGCTTCACAAGAACTGGTTAGATCGGCGGAGAGCAGATAGGCATCTTTTTTATCTTCAGCCCATTTAACTAGATTTTTTGCGTGTACGTTTCTGAGAATTTCCAATTTAGCCCCTCCTTGCTTCGAGTAATTCATCGTAATGTTCTTGATAGCGTTCCCGCTCTTCATCGCTGGAAAAACGAGTGTAATGGTACTTAGGATATCGTTCTTTTAATATTTCCATATCTTTGTGAGGATTGGTATCACAGAGCACAAAGGTGGGGACATCGGCTGGTGGAAGTTCCCCGAGCTCCGCTATTTTTTCAATGTCATGCCCATTAATGCGAAATACCCTGGCACCGAAGGCCCGTATTCTTTCGTCAAATGGCTCAATGTTCATAACATCCTTTGTTTCTCCATCGCATTGAAACCCGTTAACATCTATAAACATGAGCATATTATTGAGTTTAAGAAAACTCATGGCCTGGACTGCTTCCCAGAATTCACCTGATTGACATTCTCCATCAGATAAAAAGACCACAACCCTGCCGCTATCGCCCCTTACTTTGCGAGCATATGCTATTCCGGCTGCCTGGCTAATGCCTTGTCCTAGCGAACCGGTGGTTACTTCCATACCCGGCGAATGTTCCGCGCCGATCATTTCTACTGAACTTCCGTCTTTGTTGTACTCTTCCATGGCTTTTTCATCCATACGTCCTGCTTCGATTAGAGCGGCATATAAAACTAAAGCATATTGCGCGGGTGAAAGTATAAAGTTATCATTCTCCTGTTTTCCTCCACCGTTAAAATTGATACCGGTTACCGCTTTACGCTCAGAATTCGGCACGCCCTGAAATTTTTCCGGAAGTAAGGGTTTTTCTAATTTATCCAGCTTAAGTATTCTCTTATATAAAACGGAGAATAGTTCAGCTGAGGAGCAGGCTTGACTTAGGTATCCACCATTTGAATCAATGGTGTGCTTCAATACCCGTAAACGAATACCGCTGGCCATTTGTTTGACATCTTCTTGCCAATTGCTATTCATTGCTAGTAACATCTCCTTTGCTACATTCGTGTTGTGTGTTGTGGTGTTATGTGGTTTATCTACATTTTAGCACCAGAATTTTGTTAAGTCAAGCCTAATTTTGTTACTTATTTTAGCATTGTGATGGTTTGTGTTGTTTTAATCCTAAGTAATTTTTGTTCAGGTTAGTGTTATAATAGATTTATAAAGGGAGGTTAACAATTGGATGCGGACAAGCGAACTTATATTGCCATTGATTTAAAGTCATTTTATGCTTCGGTAGAATGCGTTGAGCGCGGGCTTAATCCCCTGACTACTAATTTGGTTGTGGCAGACGAAAGTCGAAGTCAAAAAACGATCTGCCTTGCAGTATCCCCTTCCCTTAAGGGATACGGAGTCCCGGGAAGACCACGCTTATTTGAGGTTGTGGCAAAAGTTAATGCAGCAAACGCCGAAAGGAAAAGGGCTTTATCGAGTCGCGTTTTTTCTGATGAAACGTGGGATGATGTGGTTTTACAAGAAAGACCGGATTACGCCATCGATTACATCATCGCACCACCCCGCATGGCTTTATATTTGGAATACAGTACAAGAATTTATGGCGTTTA
>DUPA01000126.1 GCA_012838515.1 Natronincola sp.
CGAATGAATATGGGTGAAACCTGGTTTGAAGATAGCGGCCGAGGATGGCGACGTTTAGTTCCTTCTCCCCAACCGAAATACATCTTGGAAATTGAAACAATAAAAGCGGCCCTCAAAAGTTGTGGAGTAGTTATTGCCGCCGGCGGCGGTGGAATTCCGGTCATAGAAGAAAATAATAGGGTTATGGGTGTTGATGCTGTTATAGATAAGGATCTGGCCAGTGCAGTAATGGGCATAGGTTTAGGTCTAGATACTTTAGTGCTCCTAACGAGCATAGATAAGGTTAAGTTGAATTTTAATAAAACTAACGAAGTTTCTATTTCCCACATGAACTCAACTGAAGCAGAAAGTTATCTAAAAGAGAAGCAATTTGGGATTGGGAGTATGGCACCAAAAATCCAGGCAGCCATTGATTTTGTAAGAGGCGGTGGGAAGGAAGCCATAATTACCTCGTTCGATCAACTTAATCTTGCTGTGGAAGGACAAGCAGGTACGATTATCACCCGGTGAATCGAGGAGGAGTAATTTAATTGCGTAAAAAAATAAAAACGCGTCCAATAATAATAATTTTATTTTGGTGCTTGGCGTTATTATCATTTGTTGCCGGTCATCCGAAAACCTTTGTGATGAATATATCAACATCAGGCGTGCTCATTCTTAATTTGTTATTCATGTTTATGGCAGTAGTACTACTTTTGGCTCTTGCATTACAGCGAAAGAAACTAAAACTTGGACTTACATTTATCGTAATATTATTCCTTGGGATATTCGTTTTGTTTAGTTATTGGTTTAATCCCTATCGAAACAGTCTAAAGTATACGTCTGTCAGCGGAATTTTGCCCGGCGAAATGCACATAACGAATCGGCAAGCGGAGGAAGACCTCCATCAAATGTACAGATTATTAAAGCGGATTCATCCGGTTTTTTGCGTAATGAGCCAAATGCTACACGAGTAACATATAATAATGTTTTAGACATCCTTAAAGGTAGTCCAACATTATCCATATATGAGTTTCGGCGGTTAGCGCAATCGGTTTTATCAACTTTGAATGACGCGCATACCACAACTTATCAGCACGTGTATGAGTATCATTATTTACCTGATCACGAAGAGATGAAACAGAACGGATATTCACTACATGCCATAAACGGTCAAACTCTGGAAAAAATTTTTGAAGAAAACTCTAATCTCTATAGTTTCGAGGCAGAAAGTTGGGGAAAAGAAAATTTTAAGCATGACATAGTAAGCTTAGAAGGGTTAAGTTTCTTAGGTTTTGACGCCCATGCCGGGATAGTGGTGACTTATTTAAGAGATAATGTGGATCTAAGTCAAGTTTATTATAGTTCTGACTTTCTAAGTTTTGAGAAGTATGCGGAGAAATATGGGGAATTATTGGAGAAAAGGCCGGAGAAATTTGTGTCCTTTGAATTAAATCAAGGTCAAGACTATGCTTTACTAACCTTACTTTCCTGCGATTACAATGAGGAGTATAAAACCACTGTTGGACGCATGTTTTCCGGCATAAAGCAAAGGAAAATCAAAAATGTAATTGTGGATTTGCGCAATAATGGTGGCGGAAATTCCATGGTTGCCAATGAGTTTATCAAATATCTTGATATAGATATGCTTCAAACCGGTTATTCTATCCGACGTTGGGGACCTATGAAGCATTCAACCAAAGGTAATCCGGTAGAAAATAATAAACGCGAAGAATTGCTTTATAGTGGAAATGTTTTTGTTCTCACCTCGCCAAATACATTCAGTTCGGCAATGATGTTTGCTTGCTATATTCAGGATAATGGTTTGGGATTTATTGTGGGTGAAACACCGGGTAATACGGCCAATGGATATGGTGATGTTACCCGTCATATACTGGATAATAGCAGGTTAATTTTACAACTATCCACTAAAGAATTTAAAAGGGCAGATTCTTCGAGGGGGGATTATATAATTCCCGATTTAGAATGTTCGGCAGATGACGCACTAAATCAAGTATTACAGCATATTGAGGAAATAAAGGCAATCTAAAAACGATAATACGGAGAATGGAAATAAAATGACTGGTAAGTTTGGTTTTTATATGGTATTATGTAAAAAAAGAATAGAAGAGGAGCTTAGTTGAGATGAGACGAGAAGAGTTTAGTATTAGAGATCTAGTTTTAGCCGCGTTGTTAATGGGGATGGGCTTGGTTTTACATGCCGTTTTTCCCGGGATTTTGGGTGGAATGAAACCGGACTTTGCGTTAATCATGTTGTTTATCGTGATGTTGATCATTCCGGACAGAAGAATATCAATAATTGCCGGGTTGGCAACGGGTATTCTTACGGCACTCACCACGAGCTTTCCCATGGGTCAAGTTCCTAACATTATTGACAAAGCAGTTACCACAGCCGCGGTGTTAGGTATGTGTGCTGTTATTCCGAAACGCTTCTTAGTTCCGGTCGTGGGGATCTTAGGTACCCTTGTTAGTGGAACCGCGTTCTTGACTTCGGCATTGTTATTGGTTGGTTTACCGGCACCTTTTGCAGCTTTATTCATCACAGTTGTTTTACCGGCAACGATCATAAATACAGTGGGACTTCTGGTGCTTTATCCCATTGTGTCCAAACTATACTCAATGCAAGGACAAAAGGTAAGCCAAACAGTTAAACCTGCTAAATAATCACAGGTTATTGTGCCCCACAGTTTCTACTGTGGGGCTTTTTAGACAGAAGTACCCATAAACAAGGAGTAATAAGCGAATTATAATAAGCACATTCGTTAAGTTTAGAGATAATAACTATAGGTATGAAAACAAGGGGGCAGCGCTAATGAAACGGAATTTAATACTTTTCATAGCAATACTATTTTTAATCAATGGAGTTGCGTTCGCTAAGGATGCGGCCATGGAATTGAGCTTTTCCCATGCAATAGATTTAATGGAGAAAAATAACACAGCGCTACAAATAGCGCAGATTAATTATAAGATAGCAACAATAGATTATGAAAAAGCTAAAGCTTCTAATCTCATGAGTGCTTCGCGTCATAGTGAAATGCAGGCCGAGCATAACTTCGCTAAGGCGAAAAACACCTACGAAAATTCCAAACGCAGTGCATATCTAGAACTTTTAAAGAATTACACAAATGTTCTCTCCGCGGAGCAAAGTGTTCAAATTCGTGAACACGAATTAATTGTGGCAGAAAACAACTATAAAATAATGCAAGAGAAGATTCGTATAGGGGACGCGGGTAGAATTGATGATTTACAGGAAATGAATAAAGTGGAATCCGCGCGACGCTCGCTAAAAGCAGCACAACAGAAGCTTGACGAAGAAACAAGGGATTTAAAAAGATTCTTGGGGCTATCTGAGAATACAGTTGTGGAGCTATCGTTTGATTTTTCAGTTCCGGAATTAGAAAAGACTCAAGATGAGAGCATTGAGTTGGGACTTGAAAATAGCTTTACACTTCGCGATCTAAAATACAATCTAGAACAGCAAGAACGACAGTTAGAAACTGCGAAGATTGAAGGAATCCCCCCAATGGATTTGGAGCGCTCCCAATTAAGTCTCGAAATAGCTAGGCTTAATTTTGAAAAAGAGCAATCGGATATTACCGACAACATCATAGCCCAGCATCAAGGTTTGATTGATAGTACCGATCGTTTTGCCAACATTGAACGGGAATGGGAAATAGCTCAAGAAACCTACGATATATATCGGCGTCAAGAAGAAATAGGGCTAATTACGGAGATACAACTTCTGCAACATAAAGTGTCATTATTAAACTCCGAAGCAAATCGGAAAGACGCGATAGTTGCCCATATAATCAGTTATCTACAATTTCAGAACACCCTTGGGCTGGAAGGAAGTTTGCAATGAGAAATAAGATTATCTTTCTCACACTTTGCTTGTTGATCACGGTCACGAGCTTAGGATCTTTAAGTTATGCTAAAAACATTTTCACATTAGAAGATGCCCTCAGTAGGGTGAGTTATCACAGCGATGTTGAGGCGTGGTCCGATAGCATAACTAATGTGGATAAAACAATAAAAAGCATCACAGATAAGCACGGCATAAGTTTTGATGTGGGCGGAAATATACTTTCTTACAGTTATGATGTGAAAGGCGAAACCCATGGAGTTTCCACCGGTCAAACCCTTTCAATTTCAAAATCGAATCTAAACGGAACCACGTTAGGGGCCAACTACTCTCCTAAGTGGAGCTATAGCACAGACCCTAAAACGGGATCTGCAACTAGTTCAACTTGGGGGCTATCCCTTAGTCAAACAATTTGGCCTTCTCCTAAGTTAAGCAGTGATCAAATTTCATTATCCATTGCAGCCAAACATAAGAATGCTTTACAAAGTCAGAGTGATTATATTCTAGCCAATGCTAGGTTTAAAATCGAAGAATTATACCACAAAGCCCAACTGGCCCAAGAAAAAGTTCAATTCTCGCAGCAAAATCTTCATAATGCGGAAAAGGCATTGGAAATAATTATTAGGAAAAAAGCAATGGGCGAAGCTGGTGAATTTGAACTAATTGGTGCTGAAATAGCTGTGCTTCGGGGAAAGCGCGAATTAGAAGTGAGTTTAAAGGCCAGTGAAACCGCTCGAATTAGTCTTTTTGATGCAATTGATCTTGAGGGTGATTTCGTACTGGAGCCTCTAAATTTTTATGAAACACCAAAATCAAATGTGGATATAGATTTTAGTGAGTTAACAAGCAACTTGGCGAATCATCCATTGGTACAGCATTACAAGGTAGATTTAGAAAAAGCTAACTTAGACTTAAGGGCGACAATGGCCGCTGAAAAGCCTCGAGCTGATTTAAGCATTAACTTTACTAACAATAAAACTTTTGTTGCTTCGGTGAATATAGGTCACTCAATCCTAGATAAAAATCAACAGGCCACTACGCTTGAAAGTCGCGAAGAAGCTTTGGAAAACCTAGAAAAGGCCTATGAAAAAGCAATTGAAAAACTACGTGATCAAGTTAAAGACGCGGAGGAAGATTTACAAAAACTCGAACAGGATTTAGAAATTAGCAACTTAACTGTCCGGCAGGCCACACTTGAAAAAAGTGCGGCCGAAGAGCGTTATGCCAAGGGAATGATTGAGCAAACCGCTTTAGAGGGAGCGGAGACAAAGTTAAGGCAAGCACAATTAGATTTTTATGAACTCAGTTTTATCTATGATTTAACACTTAGGCGCTTAAGCATGGGAATCTTAGGAGACTTACCCTTAACAGGAGGTTCAAGATAATGAAGAAGAAAAAATGGTGGATTCTTGGATTAATTTTATTGGTTGCTGCAGCATCGGGTTTTTATTATTATGAGCAACGATCAGTCTCCAATAACGCTAAGCAAAGCGCCGCGTCCAATGCACGGGGAAGCATTATGCCTGTTCAAAAAGGTGATATCACTAGAAAAATCGAATCATCCGGTACCATTTCAGGTGCAAGGCAAGCTGATCTTGGATTCGGAAGTGGCGGGAAGGTACAAAAAGTCAATGTTGAAGTGGGACAGCAGGTTAATAAAGGCGATGTTTTAGCTGAAATGGATCGAACCCAGCAAGAGCTCGCACTGATGAAAGCGCAAAACGCATACGACCTAGCTCAAATAAGCGGAACAAATAATGCAAAGAAAGAGGCAGAATTAGATTTGAAGGTGGCCAAAACCAATCTCGAAAATACCACCATTATAGCCCCATTTTCGGGAATTGTAACAGACGTGGGATTGGAAGAGGGGGAGCAAGCATCATCTAGTTCAACGGCAGTTTCATTACTTGATAATAGTGTCTTTTATGCAGATATTTTAGTAGATGAACTCGATATGTATCAGGTTAGCTTAGGACAACTCGCCATTGTGAAAGTGGATGCCTTAGGCGATCAGTTACTTGAGGGCGAAGTTTCCCAAATCGGGATGATTGCCCAAAGCTCCGGCGGCATAACCACGGTACCCGTTACGATTAAAATAATTAATGGCCCAGCCGAACTCAAAGTGGGTTATTCTGCAACTGTGACCATAGAAGTGGAACGCGTCAATAATGTGTTTAAAGTACCTGTTGAGGCAGTTATTCGTAGAGGTAGCCAATCGTTGATCACTATAATTCGCGATGGTGAAGAGAAAACAATCGAAGTTTCTACGGGTTTGAGCGATGGCTTAAATGTGGAAGTAAGATCCGGTTTAGAGGAAAACGATCAAATTGTAGGTTTTAATTTTGCTCTCTATGATAGTACTCGTAATTCCGCCGGTTCTCGTAATATGGGTGCCATTCGTATGGGTGGTTTTAGATGATGAATACGATGATAGTGGCAAAAGAACTCACGAAAATTTATCATATGGGTGAAGAAAAGGTACATGCGCTAAGGGGAGTTAGCTTCGAAGTAAAAAAGAATGAGTTCATCTCCATAATGGGACCATCCGGCTCCGGAAAATCCACATTATTGCATATTATTGGTTGCCTTGATAAACCGACTTCGGGGGAACTTTTCATTGAGGATCTTAATGTGCAGAAGGCCACAGATAACCGTTTAGCAGAGGTAAGGAATGCAAAAATCGGTTTTGTCTTTCAGAGCTTTAATCTCATGGCTAAAGCCACTGCCATTGAAAATGTTGAGTTACCTTTAATTTATGCCGGGGTGCGTAAGCGGGAAAGACGGGAAAGGACTTTAGCAGTCTTAGAAAGAGTGGGCTTGGCTGATCGCGTTAATCACCGACCAACTGAATTATCAGGTGGTCAAAGGCAAAGGGTGGCAATAGCGCGGGCTATGGTAACGGATCCGGCTTTTATTTTAGCAGATGAACCTACAGGTGCATTGGATACTGCAACGGGGGCACTAATTATGGAACTTTTTGCTGAACTAAATGATGAAGGAAATACGGTTGTGGTTATAACCCATGATCCGGATATTGCAGCCCAAGCCAAACGATCAATTCGCTTATTAGATGGTGAGATAATTCATGATGCGGGAAATGAGGTGGTTGTATGAATTTGTTTGAAACAATTCGTTCCGCCACTTGGAGTTTACAGACGAATAAACTTCGATCATTTTTATCCATGCTCGGTATAATCATTGGTGTGGCCGCGGTTGTGGGTATTGTTTCCATAGGTATGGGAGCCCAATCTTCCGTTTTAGATATGGTCTCGTCTCTAGGATCCAATTTAATCATGATTAGTCCATCCTCCAGAATTGGTAGGGCCGGAAGTGTTAGCGGCGATGCTATTGAGGTCTTTACATTGGAATTGGCCGATAGTTTACAAAAGAATGCCCCCGCAATTAAACTCGTTGTTCCACAAGTACAAGGCAGTGGATTAATGCTTTATGAAGGTGCTAACCTTAGGGGAACGATGGTGGGCACAAGTCCCAGTTATACACAGGTTGTGAATTATGAAGTTAAAGACGGCCGTTTTTTACACGATATAGATTTGGAGCAGCAAAATCAAGTTGTGGTATTAGGGTCCCGCATTGCCGAAAGACTTTTTGAAGATGTGGATCCCTTGGGTGAAACCCTTGTTTATACAGTGGGAAACAGACGTTATAATTTAACCGTTGTGGGAGTAATGGAATCTAAAGGTCAGGTGCTCATGGGTAACTATGACAGTCAAATCTATGTTCCCATCACTTTAGCAATGGAAAGAATCCTTCGTACCGATACCGTTACCACCTTGATGGCGCAGGCAACCTCTTCGGAGACAGCCGCCTCTGCTGTTCATCAAGCAGAATTTTTACTTTATTCTAGATTGGGCACCACTGATGGTTTCAATGTAACAAGTCAAGATGAAATGCTAGAAACCATGGGTGATGTGGCCAAGACATTGCAATTAATGTTAGGTGCAATAGGTGGAATTTCTTTAGTTGTGGGTGGAATCGGTGTAATGAACATTATGCTCGTTTCAGTAAGCGAAAGAACCAGAGAAATAGGTACAAGAAAAGCACTGGGGGCAAAAAGAAGAGATTTACTCCTTCAATTCATTGTCGAATCGCTAGCTTTAAGCGTTAGCGGCGGAAGTTTAGGTTTGGTTAGCGGAGTTTTAATTGCTAGGGCAGTTAGTAATTTCGCAAATTGGCCCGTGAAGATAGACGTTTCGGCTCTGGCAATAGCCTTTACTTTCTCGGCTCTTGTGGGCTTAGTTGCTGGAGTTTATCCTGCCATGCAAGCAGCTAAGCTCGATCCGGTGATTGCACTAAGTTATGAGTAACATTGTAGAGAAAAACATTAAATCTTAATAAAAGATCACCCGGCAAATTTGAGCAAAAATTTACCGGGTGATTTTCTGTTATTGAGTGCGGGCAACTCTGAAGTTTCAAAACACCATTCGATTACATTTCCGCTCATATCGTATATTCCAAGTGCATTCGGTTTCTTTTCACCGACGGGGTGCGTAGAACCATCGCTATTAGCCGCGTACCATCCCACTAAATCCGTCGCTTCTTGATCAGTATACTTAGCGGTAGCACCGGAAGCATATTTACTTGGGGTCCAATACAGATTGCTTAATAATATCGCCTCTGTATTTAAAGGCACTTCTTTAGGCCTTTTAGGACCAAGATAACGGGCGGCCAGTTCCCATTCTGTTGTAGTCAAAAGACGAAAACCCTTTGAATTTGGCTTCCAAGTAGCACCCCAACATGCAATGAAGTTTATATTCCGTGAATCTCGCAGTATTTCGCCTTCATATGTATAGGCACATTCGAGCCTAGTTCCATTTCTAAAATTATAGTATTCCGTTAGGGCATTGCACCAAACCATTGCATCGTGGGCATTGATGTTTGTCACCACGGGTTTCGTCTGTTGCCCAATCATAGATCTCTTCCCAAAGGGTAAATGTTGTTTGGTACTTGGCCACATAGTATGAATAATCCACGGTTACGCACTCAACATCGTCCTCCTCGCCGGTGGGAAAAGCGCTCACACCATTAACCAAACTTTCTTCCAACCTAAAACGGTCTGTTTTCCGGAACAAACATCCGGAACAAACATCCGGAAAAAATAATAGATAAGCATAAAATAAACATAGCCGCAACAATAAAAACCCCGGTTTTCTTCATTTCTACAATATCTCCTTTTACGTATGTTTTAGTAAAATAATTGAAGGCAGAAGTTACAATCTCAGTGCTTGTGGAGGACATTTTTCAATACATTTCAAACAAAGGATACATTCTGTGCCATTCAATTTTTTCCTAGAGTTATTAGGTACATCCACATCCATGGGGCAAACCTTAGTACATTTTCCGCAATCGATGCAAAGTGTGGGATCAACCTTAACCCTAAGCAGGCTATAATAGCTTGCGGGTTTAAGAAAAATAGTGACGGGGCAAATGTATTTACAAAAAGCCCGGTTGTCTTTAAAGACGAAGGCGAGAGTAATGCCCACAGCGTAGTACAAAATATTTCCGACAATAAAGCTAATTGCCATAATCTTCTCTAACTCGGGAACTTTTCGGAGAAAGAGACTACTGACAAAAAGGAAGGAAATTGCAAAAATAAGATAACGAATGAAGCCCAGATTTCGTCTGGATTTTTTAGGTTTCTTGAAGGGCAAAAGATCCAAAACCATTGCTGTCCAACATGCATAGCCGCACCAACCGCGACCAAAAAGCAGAGGTCCAAAGATTTTAGCCACTGCATAATGGATAACAGCGGCTTGTAAAACTCCGGAGAAGAGGTAGTACCAAAAGCCTTCAATCTGCATGTTTTCGTTAGATAAGACCCCAAGATAGACTAACATATAAGAACCTATGGCGAACTGCACTATGTGCCTGGAACCTTTGACCTTATTAGCGTATAAAAATATGCCTAGGCTTAAGCATGTTCCAATATAAGAAAAATTGAATAAATAAAACGATTTATCCGTTGATAGCCAAAGTGTAATGGCGATGGCTTCAAAAAGCGCCCAAAGAATTAAGGGTAAAACCCAAGTTCTAGGAGCGATTTTTTTATTATCGGTCTTTTGTGGTTTTGCCACAATCATCACCTTGTTCCATACTAGTTTTAGCGATCATACCATTGGGCTTGCTCTTTGTATAAGGCGGCATATTTTCCACCTTTGGCGAGAAGCTCGCTATGGTCCCCTTCTTCAATGATTTTACCATCATCAAAGACTATAATCCGTTCTGCCAAGGCGGCAACACTAATGCGGTGTGTTACAAAAACCACCGTTTTATCATTGGCAAGATCCATATACTTTTCAAAGATCTCCGTTTCCGCCAGTGGGTCGAGATTACTTGTGGGTTCATCAAGAATTATAAAATCGCGATTGCGATATACTGCCCGTGCCACGGCTAACTTTTGCCATTCACCGCCTGAAAGCTCGGTTCCACCGATTTCTTTACCGAGCAGGGTTTCTTGAGACATATTATCTAGGCCGGAAAAGGCCAGTGCTTGCCCGATCTCATAATCGTCTCTTGGTAGTAATGTGTCTCCAAGAAAAACGTTTTCTGCCACAGTAAAGGTGTGATACTTTGGTGGTGTTTGCGAAACAGTGCTCATTTTGGCAAACCTGCTTTCGAGGTTAAGGATTTTTTCATCCTTATTATTTATTAGTAACCGACCATTAGAGGGCGAAAGTATACCTGTAATTAATTTAACGAAAGTAGTCTTACCTGCACCGTTTTCACCGACCAAAGCAATTTTTTCACCTTTCGTAATTGAAAGACTAACATCATCAACAACGTATCTTTCGCTCAGCGGATAACGATATTGGAGATTCAAGGTTTCGATTGATTCCATGGCATCACATTCAAGTTTTCCTTGTCGTTCTTCCAAGTCCATTAGGTCGTGGAAGAGTGCAGCTTCATTTTTCTTGCTTAAAAACGTTGCAACACTGCCGATTAAGGTAGAAGTATCGCCTAAAAGGGTTGAGATAAGTGCCATGCTAGCACCAAGGGCACCGAGGGAAATCTCACCTTTAGCCATGAGGGATATTGCTAATATGTTAGCACCAATATTAGCACTACTTGTGATTATTCCATTGAGCATATTGATCATCGTTTGATTTCGATAAAGCCTTTTTTCTTTGATGGTGTATTCATCCATAATGGTTTTCCACTTGGTATAGAAAAAATCGAAAAGCCCCATAGTTTTAACTTCTTTAGCACCATTTCTCAATAAGACGTTTTGAAAGTAATTAGCACGACGCAAAAGCTGAGAATTCTCCTTAACGAACTTAAATCGAAGTTTTTCGGAGAATAAAAGAGTATAAAGTGAAGGTAAGGGTGCAAGTAAAACGATCAAACAGAGCCAAGGATTAAAAATATATAATGATGCCGCGATCGATAATACAGACACAACTTTAGCCAGTACAAAGTAACCTTGGACCATAACCCCTCTATTTAGACCACCCCAACGATCAGAAATAAACTGAAAGGTTCGATCCGCTAAATCGTTCACTTTTGGAACTTCCCAATATTCCGGGTCAATGTGGGAAAGCTTTCTTAATACTCGGGAAATAACCAGCTCTTGAAAGCGGTTTGCTTGCACAATATCAAGCCGCTCAATATCCTCCCAACGTTCCGTATAGCGCAAGAGGATGCCAATTAGAAAATTAATCAAAAAATATAGCGATAATAAAAGCGCAAGGGGTAGTAGCTCTCCGCCGGGAAGATGAGATGTGGCCAAGTCTATATATTTCCCCCAAACTAATGCTGCGACCGGTCGCAGTAAAGATAAGAGAATCATTAGTCCTAAGAACACCAAACTCATGGTTTTAGCTGAGGAAAAAACAAAGATCCACAATTTGATCAAATGTTTGAATTTTGGCTTGCTCTCGGCATTAATTGATTCTTCTATGTAAACGCTTTGATCATGCATAACGCTCGACCCCCTTGGCAGAGCGATTATACCAACTTTTTTGAGATTCAAACATTTCGGCGTACAAGCCTCTTTGTGCAAGAAGTTCTCGGTGCGTACCCGTTTGAATAACAACACCATCTGAAATAACAATAATCTTGTCTGTAATGGCGGTAGAACCGAGTCTATGGGTAATAAATAAAGCCGTTTTATTGCGGACGATATCAGCAAACTCACTATAAAGTGCACTTTCGGCCATGGGGTCTAGCTGGCTTGTTGGCTCGTCAAGTATAAGAATCGGTTTATCGCCATATAAGGCCCGTGCCATGGCGATTCTTTGCCATTGACCTCCCGATAAATCCGTACCTCCTTCAAACTCCTTACCGAGGAGCGTTTGCTCTTTATCAACTAGATTTGCAATGGTTTCATCTAGCTTTGATTTTTTTAAAGCATCGGCTAATTTTGCCCCATCATTTTCGTGCGTTAGATCACCAATAACTATGTTTTCTCTTAAAGTAAGATTAAAACGGTTGAAGTCTTGAAATACCGTGCCGAATAAATTTATCTTCTGTTCAAGACTTAGATTAGTTAATGGTACGCCCCCAATCAATATTTCGCCTCGATCAGGAGTAAACAAGCCCAATAGTAATTTGATTATTGTGCTTTTACCCTCACCGTTTTTGCCCACGATAGATACTTTTTCTCCATCTTTAATATGGAAACTTACCCCTTTTAACACATCGCGATCTGTACCCGGATAGCGAAACCAAACATCCTTGAATTCGATGTCAATGCTTTTAAATTTCGCTTCGCTTTCTGTGTTTAAATCCTCCGAAAGGTCAAAGTATTGTCCATAGTAGTTAAAGAAGTTTGCATGGTAATGCCCCCATTTAAAGATGAATACGCAGCCCCCCAGCTGATCGTAGAGAGAAGTAAAGATCATTAAAGAAGCTGCCACAAACAATCCTGTGCTCATTTCCCCCTTGGTATATAAAATAAGTAGAATAAGCGCGTTGCCGAGGATGGCTATTCTGGAGATATTTGATGAGAGAAAAATTTTACGTAGATTCTTGAAGAAAAACTTTTCATATGATCTGTTCCGCGAGTTGAAGCGATTTTTATACGTATCTATCAAATAATCGGAAGCTTGATTAAGTCTATTTTCCCTAACGAAATCGCGGTTTTGCAAGATACCTTGTAGAATTCCATATTCTTTTTCCCTTTGCCAGTACGATTCAAGCTCCACATAGATATTGTAATTACTTCTGTTAGCGAGGATAGTTTCTAAAGCGAAGGGCAATAAAATGGGGAAAATTAACCACCACTTGATTGACATCAAAATAAGTAATGATCCCATAGACGCCACCAAAGATTGTACAGTCATATTTATATACATGGGAAAAAGATGGCGGGCAGAATTTTCTGCTCTAGTATAAGCCTTATCAATGATTTCCATGGACTTTTCGCTTTCGAGATGTTCGTATTTCATTCTTTTTAGTTTTTGAAGCATCTCACTTCTAAAAGCTGATCTAAGTACAAGCATGGATCTTGGTTCTGCAATTCCCCAAATGAACATGGAGATTAGGTTGGGGGCTAGAGCAGAAAATAGAAAAAGACCTAAAAGGGGTAGAAGTGTCGTATATTCCTTTTGTTGCGCCGCTATTTCTAGTCCGATATTGAGAATTTCGCTATTGACGAAAACGCTAAGAGGTGTAAGCAAACCGGATATTAATGATAATATAAAGACGAAAATTACAATGAACGGTGCGTTTTGCATAAGGATTTTCAATAAATACTTGTAGGTCTGCCCTAAAACACGTAAGTTTTTCATCCATTAATCCACCTGTCTTTAGCTTTAGGATAATTCTACCATGGGGGAGATTAAACTACCATACTACTTAAGGCGGAAGAATGCATATATTTATTATAGATCTGAATAAATTTCTTAATTTTGGAAGGTAAACATAGTCTCAACATAGAATATTCGAATAATCATATAATCAAAACTAGGATCGAGGAATTGTATTGCTAAAGGAATTTAAAAAATTTGCGTTGCGTGGTAATGTTGTTGATTTAGCCGTAGGTGTGGTTGTTGGTGGAGCTTTTAGTAAAATCGTCACATCTTTGGTGAATGATTTGATCATGCCCCTTCTAGGTTTAGTTGTGGGTAGGGTGGATCTAACTGCACTAAAAATAGTAGTTAGAGAAGCAACGGAGACGGCTCCTGCGCTTGCCGTTACTTACGGAGCATTTTTACAAAATGTGTTGGACTTTTTGGTTATTTCCTTCAGTATCTTCATGGCCATTCGCACCTTGAATAATCTCAAACGTAAAGAAGAAGAACCGGTAGAAGAAAAACCAAAAGTGCCGGTGGTAGTGGAGCCATCAGCTCAAGAAAAGCTATTAATGGAAATACGCGATCTTTTAAAAGAAAATAATTAGGAAATGCAATAATCCAGTAAAATGAAAACCTTTACTGGATTTGCTATATCTAGATCTAAAATTAATGGAGGTGGGATTGTGAAAAGTCTTAAGTTGAAAATATCTATTTATGTTGGTTTATTAGTATTTTTGATGTCCTTAGGTTTGGGGCTTTTTGCTTACAATCAAGGTTCTTCTGCAGTTGTGAGCGAGGTGGAGCAGGCAATTAGATTGCAGGCAGAAGAAGGCAGTCGTTATTTGGAGAGTCGCTTTGATGCACAACTTAATATATTGGAAACAATCGCTGCCAGAACCGAGATGCAAAGTATGGATTGGAGACAACAAGAACCCGTTATTCATAGTGAAGGGGAACGTCTAACACAGTTTTTGGCTTTAGGTGTTGTTGATCGTACCGGTTTGGCTAGGTATAGCGATGGAACAATTGCCCAACTCGGTGATAGAGATTATATAATCAAGGCTTTTGCAGGTAACAGGGCGGTTTCCGATCTAATTGTTAGTAGAGTTACTAATACAATTGTTATGATGTATGCGGTGCCCATTAAACGCAATGGACAAGTAGTGGGTGTGCTTTTTGGTAGGCGCGACGGTCTTGAATTAAGTAATATTGTTAGTCGCTTAGGCTTCGGCGAAAACGGGTGGGCCTTCATATTTCACCCCGATGGCACCATGTACGCTAACCCCGATCCTAGTTTGGTTTTGGACCAATACAATCTTTTTGAAGGTAGTACCAGCAATCTCGGGAGCGCACTCAAAGACTTTGGAACTACTAACAGGGGCATTGTGCGTTTTTCGGAAGATCAATCTAAAAACATCGTTGGTTTGACTCCCATTCCCTCTACAAATTGGATGCTCGCCATTGGGGCAATGGAAAGCGATATCCTAACTAATATTGTAACGTTAAGAAACTTCTTGCTATTAGTCGGACTTATTTTTGTGCTTATTGGGATCTCTGTGGGAATAGTGTTGGCAGTGCAGATTTCAAACCCCCTAGAAAAGGTACAAGATGTAATAGAAGCAGTGGCTATAGGCGATTTAACGAGAAATACCACCGAAGTTAGGAGCAAGGATGAAGTCGGCAGAGTGGCGGCGGCTTTAAATACAACCATTGAAAGTATTAGAAATGCAATGATTTTGGTAAATAACACAACAAACGAACTTGCCGGGACAAGCCAGGAGTTAGCAGCGGCAGCGGAAGAAGTAAGCGCGTCCATCGAAGAAGTGGCAAGTACTTCAAATGAATTTTCCAGTGCATTAGATCTAATGAACAATAATGCTCAAAATTTGACTAATCATGCCCGCGAAATTTCCGACAAATCTTCAGAAGGTACGGTTGCAATAGAAGACATAATCAATGAAGTAGACTTTTTGCAAAATAATACTAAATCTTTAGCCGAAGAAATTTCCGAACTGGGCAAGCTCTCTAATCAAATTGGTAACATTGTCAGCGTAATTAATGAAATTGCTGAACAAACTAATCTTCTGGCTTTAAATGCTGCTATTGAAGCGGCTAGAGCAGGAGAACATGGTCGCGGTTTTGCAGTTGTGGCCGAAGAAGTGCGGCATTTAGCTGAGCAATCTTCACATGCAACTACAGAGATAGCTAATTTAATCGGACAAATTCAAAATGGCATTTCGACCGCGGTCACCGGCATGAACGAGGGTGCAGATCATACGGCCAGAGTATCTGAAAGTGTTGATCAAAGCGGTAAGATACTGCAAAGTATTCTTTCAGATGTGGAAGGTATGCTAGAATCAGTTCAAGCTATTAGTTCGGGCCTAGAGCAAGCGAACATAGGAGGACATGAGATAGCAAGTGCCACAGAGGAGCAGGCCGCATCCATCGCTGAGGTGGCTAGTTCGTCGCAAGAACTAACTAATATGGGTACTAAGTTGAGAGAGTTAGTTGAACATTTTAGGTTAAGTTAGATTTTGCCGTATCAGAAGGCTATCGGTAGTTAACCTAAGATTGGAGAATCTTCTGCAACGATTCATGTTAAGCTAAATCGATTAGATTAAACCGGTTTGGTTTTCCAGACCGGTTTTCTTGATTATTGCAGATGTTTTTCTTTTTTAACTGTGATACAATGATGTTTGAATAACTTCGCACGAGATGCAATTGGAGGAACAAGAGACTTGAAAATAGGAATAATCGGTAGACCCCAAAGTGGGAAAAGTACGCTTTTTCAGTTATTAACTAATCACGAATGTGACTCAAGCAACAAAACCCAAGTGGCAGTGGGTAAAATACCCGATCCTCGTATGGAGATTTTGGCCAACTTGCATAAACCGCTTAAGACTGTATATTCCACAATCGATTTTTTAGACGTACCTGGATTTGTTTCGGGTCAAAATTCTAATGGTAGAAGCTTTCTTCGATCAATAAGTGATGTTGATGCCATTGTTCTAGTGACAAGAGCTTTCGATTCGGATATTGTACCATCTTTTGACGGCATTCAACCATTTGGAGATTTTAATGATATTCAGCAAGAATTGCTGTTGGCGGACTGGAGTTTATTAGAAACTCGCATGGAGAATATTGCAAAGCAAAGGGCTAAAAACCCACAAGCTGGGCAAGAGCTAGATGTATTAAAGAAATGTCATGAAACACTTGAGCAAGATTTACCTTTGCGTCAACTGGAATTGGAACCGGAAGAGGAGAAAATTGTCCGCACCTACGACTTCTTAACTCTCAAACCACTAATTGTTGCGGTGAATCTTGATGAAGAACAAATGCTTACAGGCGAATACCCTCAAAAAACAGAATTGCAAGAAACCCTAGATAGGATGGGAATTCCCCTTATACAGGTCAGTGCACAAATTGAGCGGGAGATCTCCCAACTCGACCCGGAAGATGCAAAGCTCTTCATGGAAGAATTGGGGATTACTGATTCGGGGATCTCCAGAATTGCTCGCACCGTATATTCCCACCTAGGATTAATATCTTATTTTACCGCGGGCGAAAGGGAAGTTCATTCGTGGACAATCACTAAAGGTGATTCTGCTAGGCGCGCCGCAGGAAAAATACATTCAGATATTGAAAGGGGATTTATACGGGCAGAAGTAGTCTCCTACGACGATCTGGTCAAACATGGCAACATGCAAACGGTTAAAGAAAAAGGTCTCTTCCGTTTAGAGGGGAAAGACTATATTGTACAAGACGGAGACGTTATTGAGTTTCGTTTCAATGTATAACAAGAGGAGGTAATATAATGGGTGTTCAAAAGAAAGCAGAAGATTTGGCAAATGCCATCATGAATAGTCCTGAGTATAAGCGACTGATTAATAGTCGAGATCAGATAAAAAACCACGAAGCCGCCAAAGTAATGTTAAGGGATTTTCAAGAAAAGCAGGGAGAGCTACAGCAGCAGCAGATGGAGGGGAACCCCATAACTCCCGAGCAAGAAGGAGAACTTCAAAAGCTTTTCGGAGTTATATCCATAAACCCTTATATTCGCGAACTGTTTGAGGCAGAGTTTGCCTTTAGTGGCTTAATGATGCAGGTTAACGATATCTTGTCCAAAATTCTCGACGTGGCGGACGAAGACGAAGATGAAGAGGAAGAAGAGCCAAAATTAGAAGTTCCCAAAAAGAGAATCCTCATTCCCGGGCAGGATAACTAGGGAAAATGAGCGCTTTAAGAATAGGTACCGCCGGCATACCCGCTTCGACCAAGCCGCGAAATAGTCTTAATGCCATTGAGCGTTTGGCTGAATTGGGTCTGAAGCATATGGAAATTGAATTTGTAAGAGGCGTTAGAATGGGCGAAGAGACGGCTCGAAATTTGGGACAACTAGCAAAAGATCACGATATATCTTTAACAGTTCATGCCCCCTATTACGTCAACTTAAATTCGCGGGAGCCGGAAAAGATAGAGGCAAGTAAAAAGCGAATCATTCAGGCGGCCACAGCAGGTGCTTGGGCAGGTGCCAAAAGTGTTACTTTTCACGCCGCATATTATCACGATGATGACCACGAAGTGGTTTACGAAAAAGTAGCTGAAGGCATGACCGATTTGCTTAAACAGTTGGAGCAAGAGGACATCGACATTAGATTAAGTCCGGAGACCACCGGTGGACTCACGCAATTTGGTACCTTAGAAGAACTGGTTCGTTTAGGAAGTGATCTTCCCGGTGTTTACCCTTGCATAGATTTTTCCCATCTCTATGCTCGTAGCATTGGGGATTTTAACTCTTACGAGCAATTTGTAGAAGCCCTTAATTTGGTTCGAGATAAATTAGGTCCACAGGCTTTGCAAGAGCAGCATATTCACTTGTCGGGCATAGAGTATGGTCCTCGAGGTGAAAAACATCATTTGCCTTTTGAAGAAACCGAACTTAAATATGAAGACGTTCTTCGCGCCTTGGTAGATCAAAATGTAAAAGGCTGGATAACTTGCGAAAGCCCCATATTAGAAGATGACGCTTTGATTTTACAACAATTATATAAAGAAATGACCAAAGAATAAGGCTAGGAGGAAACTACTAATGGCACGCGTGTACCTCAATAAAGTCGGCGAGCATGTTAACGAAGAAGTTGAAATTAGGGGTTGGTTATACAACAAGCGATCTAGTGGTAAAATCCAATTCTTGATTATTCGCGATGGTACAGATATGATTCAGGGAGTCGTTGTTAAAAGTGAAGTCAAACCTCAGGTGTTTGAGGCAGCAAAATCCCTTACCCAAGAATCTTCCCTGATTGTGAAAGGCGTAGTTCGTGCAGATGAACGCTCAATGAGCGGCTACGAACTTACGGTAACAGATATAGAAGTCTTGCAAATAGCTGAGGAATATCCCATTACCCCCAAAGAACATGGTGTGGAATATTTAATGGATCGACGTCACTTATGGCTTCGCTCCCAAAAGCAGCACGCGGTAATGATTGTGCGTAATGAGGTTATTAAGGCATCGAGGGAATTCTTTGACCAGCGTGATTTTGTGCTTATTGACGCACCTATCTTAACTCCCTCGGCATGCGAAGGTACCTCAACACTTTTTGAAACAGACTACTTTGACGATAAGGCCTATCTGTCGCAAAGTGGACAACTATATATGGAAGCAGCCGCAATGGCCTTCGGCAAAGTATATTGTTTTGGACCAACCTTTAGGGCCGAAAAATCTAAAACCCGCAGGCACTTAATGGAGTTTTGGATGATCGAACCTGAAGTAGCATTTAATGATATTGACGATAATATGGAACTACAAGAAGAATATGTGTGCTATATTATACAGCGAGTTTTAAAACACTGCCGAAAAGAGCTTGAAATATTAGAGCGGGATATTAGTAAATTGGAGGCTATTAAAACCCCCTTCCCCCGCATATCTTACGATGAAGCCCTAGATATTTTAAAGGAAAATGATGTGGAAATAAGCTGGGGTGAAGATCTTGGTGGTGGAGACGAAACTATTATAGCTAGTAAATTTGATCGACCGGTCTTTGTTCACCGCTATCCTACGGAAATCAAAGCCTTTTATATGAAGCCGGATCCACAGCGACCGGAAGTAGTGTTAGGTAGTGATCTTTTGGCTCCCGAGGGCTATGGTGAAATAATTGGTGGAGGAGAACGGATCTCCGATCCTGAACTTCTAATGCAAAGGATTAAAGAGCACAAATTGCCTGAAGAAGCTTATGCGTGGTATATTGATCTTCGTAAGTACGGAACAGTGCCCCATTCGGGTTTTGGCATGGGATTAGAAAGAGCTGTGGCTTGGATCTGCGGTCTACCCCATCTACGTGAATCCATACCCTTTGCCCGTTTAATCAATAGAATTTACCCTTAAGTTAGCGGGTGCCTAAGAATATAAAAATCACGCCTAAGGCCGTAAGGACAAGTCTAGACCATGATAATTGATATCTTATGCCTATAAGGCCAAGTGTGCCCACTAAGGTAAGAATTATGGGTCCGATTAGACCCAATGCCCCATTGATTTTTAGGGCAGTTTGTACTTTTCCGAATTTAAGCATGAGTAAACCGGCTGTAATTTCTATGGTACCGGCCAATAGGCGTAAAAGAGCCATAGTTATCAAAATCCTGAATTCAGTGGTCATAAGATCACTCCAATTTAATTAAATTTTTTAAGACCGAGAGGAGAATTTCTATGTCTGAATATCTTAGTAAAGTAGATCCGGAAATCGCGGAAGTTATCCGGATGGAGACTAAGAGGCAAAATGAGAATCTTGAATTAATCGCTTCCGAAAACTTTGTTAGTCTAGCAGTACTAAATGCCATGGGAAGTCAGCTTACCAATAAATATGCAGAAGGCTATCCCGGTAGACGTTATTATGGTGGATGCGAGATAGTGGACATGGCGGAAAACTTAGCAATCGAAAGGGCCAAGAAGCTCTTCGGTGCTGAGCATGTTAATGTACAAACACATTCAGGATCACAAGCTAACCAAGCGGTCTTTTTTACAACTTTAAAACCAGGTGATACAATTTTAGGCATGGATTTAAGCCATGGGGGGCACCTCACACATGGAAGTCCGGTGAATTTGTCAGGTTCTTGGTTTAATGTTGTGCATTATGGAGTGAAAAAGGATACTGAGCTACTGGATTACGATCAAATGAGAGAACTGGCTTTGAAACATCGTCCTCAAATGATTATTGCCGGTGCTTCAGCCTATCCGAGAATTATTGATTTTAAGATTTTTAGGGAAGTGGCAGATGAAGTAGGTGCTATACTTTTGGTTGATATGGCCCATATCGCGGGTTTAGTTGCCACAGGGCTACATCCTAACCCCGTTCCTTATGCAGATTACGTTACCACCACAACCCATAAGACCCTAAGGGGACCAAGAGGTGGAATGATCTTAACTAAATCCGAAAATGCCAGAGCCATCGATAAAGCGGTTTTCCCCGGTATGCAAGGCGGTCCTTTGATGCACGTAATTGCCGCGAAGGCGGTAGCTTTTAAAGAAGCTCTTCAACCGGAATTTAAGGACTATCAGCAACGGGTTATCGACAATGCGAAAGCATTGGGAGAAGCGTTGCACGATGCGGGTTATCCTTTGGTTTCCGGAGGAACAGATAATCACCTATTATTAGTAAATGTAAAAGCTAAGGGATATAGTGGAAAAGATGCCGAAGCTGTCCTTGATGCACTGGGCATTACAGTAAATAAAAACACTATTCCTTTTGATCAAGAAAGTCCTTTTGTGACCAGTGGAATTCGCTTGGGTACGGCAGCGCTTACCACAAGAGGTATGGGAACTGAAGACATGAAAACAATCGGTGGCTTAATAGCCAAGGCGTTGGAAGATGGGGAAAAGGCCCACGCCGAAATTCGCCAAGCTATTGCCATACTAACAGAAAAATACCCTCTTTATCCCTAGATAAAGTAGGGTAAGAAGGAGGAAGCGCAGTTGTTTCCGGCTTCCGGTGCATATAAACCAGAAACTAAAAAAGCAATGAAGTTAAACACGGTGGAAGGCGCTTTTGCGGTGGCAGCAGATAATTTAGCCGCTCCATATCTAAGCCTTTTCGCCTTAGCCTTAGGTGCCACACCCTCGCAGATCGGTATGCTTACGGCCCTGCCAAATTTCTTGGGGAACATTTTCCAGATACCCGCGGGCTTATGGTCAGAGCGGATGAAAGACAAACGCACCTTACCCATTGTGGGAGGTTATTTATCACGTTCAACTTGGATCGTTCTAGCATTTTTACCATTTCTATTTCCCGCGGAATATCGCGTTTCAGTAGTCATTTTTTTAGCGGCATTTAGGATTCTCACCGCTAATCTTGGTGTACCCGCTTGGACGGCGCTCCAAGCCGATTTGGTTCCGCAATCAATTCGCGGTCGTTATTATGCCAATCGAAATGTAGTTATAAATATTTGTGCCTTTGCCGCCACTATAGTTGCAACCATATTACTCAGGGTCGATTATCCGAGAAACTATCATCTCATATTTACACTGGCGACAATCTCCGGGCTTACGTCAATTGTTATATTCACCAAGATACCCTTTGACCAAAGTGCGTCTAAAGCTAAACCCGTTTCCACTGATACAATCGGTCAAAAACTCAGTGCGTTTTGGGCCGTGGCTAAAACGGACAAGCAATTTATGAATTACGCTAAAAGCGCACTAATATGGAACTTTGGCGTATCTTTTGCAAGCTCCCTTTTCCCTGTGTATTTTGTTGATGTTCAAGGTGGAAAAGTAGGATCGTGGGCTATTTTCACCGCTGTTAATATCGCGACTCAAGTTTTCTTTCAACGTTACTGGGGGCGTTTAGCCGATAAATTTGGTCAAAAAGCTGTACTGACTTTTTCCGGTCTAGGGGTAGTTGCAGTACCTTTACTTTGGTCAATTTCCCCTAATCTCTGGTTTCCCATAATTATTTATTTCGTGAACGGTTTTGCTTGGGGAGGATATAACCTTGCTGCTTTCAATATGCTACTGGAAATAACTCCAGATGATGATCGCACGCTTTATGTAAGCGCATATAATACTGTTATGGGTGTGTCAACCGCTGTAGGACCATTACTTGGAGGCTTTGCTGCTGAAGTCTTTGGTCTGCGCCCCATTTTCCTACTTTCCACAGTAATGCGGGGTGCCGGGTTATTGTTCTTGTTCTTAATGGTGCAGAATACTAGCGAGCACAAAATAGCAGCAAAAGATCTTATACCCAAACCTAAATCAAGAAGATCGCGCTAAGGACTTGCTTTTCTAAAAAATTAATGATATAATAACTTGTAATTCATAAGTGATGAAGGAGCATATTTAGTTTAGATTGCTTTCAGAGAGCTGATGGAAGGTGAAAATCAGCCAGTCGACTAAGGATCCAACTCCCGAGCTAATCTTACAAATAAATACTAATGAAGAGAATTGGTCTTTTATAAAAGACGATTAAGCAGGGTGGCAACGCGGGAATATCTCGTCCCTGAGCTTTCGAGTTCAGAGACGAGATTTTTAATTTTATTTTGAAAGGGAGATAAAGATGCTAGATCTGAGAATGATTCGCCAAAATCCGGACAAAGTTCGCGAGGCATTGCGTAAAACAGGAGAAGATGCTTCTCTAGATGTCTTATTATCCTTAGATGAAAAACGCCGTAGTATGCTGACAGAAGTGGAAAAGCTTAAAGCACAACGTAATGAAGTATCAGATCAAGTTGCCGACTTAAGAAGGAATAAACAAGACGCACAGCCGCTCATTGATGAAATGAAGGTTGTTTCCCAAAAGATTAAGGATTTCGATGATGAGCTTCGAGATCTAGATGCGGAGATTATGGATATATTATTACGAATTCCCAATATGCCCCATGAATCAGTTCATGAAGGTACAAGCGAAGAAGATAATAAAGAAATTAGGCGTTGGGGCGAACAAACCGAGTTTTCCTTTCAACCCTTACCCCATTGGGAGTTAGGTACAAATCTTGATATTCTCGACTTCGAAAGGGCAAGTAAAGTTACGGGCTCTCGCTTTAATTTCTTAAAAGGTGCCGGCGCCCGGTTAGAAAGGGCATTAATCAACTTTATGCTCGACTTGCACTCCGATGAGCACGGTTATACGGAGGTTTTTCCTCCATTTATGGTTAATAAAGCTAGTGCAACGGGAACGGGTCAACTGCCCAAATTTGCCGAAGATATGTTTAAGCTCGAAGGATTAGATTATTTCCTAATTCCAACGGCTGAAGTTCCCGTAACGAATCTATATCGAGATGAAATATTAAGCATGGATGATTTACCAATCTACCATGTGGCTTACTCTGCTTGTTTCCGTTCGGAAGCCGGTTCACATGGTCGCGATACCAGAGGTTTAGTCCGGACCCACCAATTTAACAAGGTGGAATTGGTTAAGTTTGTCGCTCCTGAAAACTCCTACGATGAGCTGGAAAAGCTGACTAATGATGCTGAAAAAGTTCTGCAAAAATTGGGGTTACCTTATAGAGTTTCGCAAATGTGCACAGCGGATCTTGGATTTACAGCCGCGAAGAAATATGATCCGGAAGTCTGGATGCCAAGTTATGGGCGCTATGTTGAGATTTCATCTTGCAGTAATTTCGAAGATTTCCAAGCCCGTAGAGCCAATATCCGTTTCAGAAGAGAAAAAGGATCCAGGCCCGAATTTGTGCATACCCTTAATGGATCGGGTATTGCCATTGGTCGCTGTCTAGCGGCTATTCTCGAAAATTACCAGCAAGAAGATGGGTCTGTTATTGTTCCTGAAGTGTTACGTCCTTACATGGGAGGATTAGAAAAGATCACTTCTAAAAAATAGGTGCTTGTTAAGAACGTAAAATTACGATATAATGTAGCAAGTTACGGAAGGGTGCCAGAGTGGACGAATGGAGCGGTCTTGAAAACCGTCGAGGGTTTGCGCCCTCCGTGGGTTCAAATCCCACCCCTTCCGCCACATCCCATCTTCGGAGTTGTTATTAATGAGATTTAAAGAAAAAGTTAAAGGGGATTTCGTTTTAGTTGTCGTATTAGTAATTATTGGTGCTTTTGCCGTATTTTATAATCAGGTGGTAGTACCTCGTCGCAGTCCGGCAACTAAGGTGGTTGTAGAAGTCGAAGGCCAAGTGGTCGGAGAATTCGAACTTGCTGAGGACATGGCTCCGTTAAGATTTGAAACCAAACATGGGTTTAATACAATAGAGATTAAAGGTGGACAAGTACGCGTAGCTGAGGCAGATTGCCCCGATTTGCTGTGTGTGAACACAGGTTGGAGGCAACATAAGGGACAAGTCATAGTTTGTTTGCCCCACTATTTCATCGTCAGAATCGTAGGAGATGACCCGAGCCCGGCAGAGTTAGACGGATTCACTTACTAATCAAGATGGGGTGATGGATTTGCTAAAACAAAAAGTATTGATTGTTGATGACGAAGCCTCCATTCAGGAATTAATTCGGTTTAATCTTGAGCAGGCAGGTTTCGAGACGGACGTTGCAAGTGATGGGATTGCTGCTTTAGAAAAGTTTGAGTCCTATCGCCCGGATTTAATCGTCCTAGATTTGATGCTTCCGGGTAAGGATGGCTATGATGTGTGCAAAGAAATTCGTCGTTCTAGTAATGTGCCCATTATCATGCTTACGGCTAAAGAAACAGAGTTAGAAAGGGTTCTAGGTTTAGAGCTCGGTGCTGATGACTATATCACAAAGCCCTTTAGTCCCTTAGAACTTGTGGCTAGAATTAAAGCGGTCTTACGCCGTGCTAGTGGACAAGAAACTCATGATGAAAATGAATTTAAGGTAGGAAATATCTTCTTGCAAGTGGATACTAGAGAGGTTAAAGTCCAAGATCAATCCATCGAGTTGACACGCAAAGAGTTTGATTTACTACTTATCTTCATGCAAAATATAGGGAAAGTTTTAACTCGCGAGATTTTGCTACAAAAGGTTTGGGGCTATGAGTATGAAGGCGAAACTCGCACAGTTGATGTCCATATTCGCCATCTGCGTCGTAAGTTAGGCCCTGAAGGCGAAACACGTATTGAAACTATTCACGGGGTAGGTTATAAGTTAAGGGGGAACTAACTTGAAGAAAAGGGGCTTTACAAGGCCATTACTTTTCAAGTTAACAATACTAGCATTGGTGGTAACCTTACTTACTGTTGGGGTTACCACATTTTTTGTCGCCCGCTTTGCTTTGGTGACTTTGGAGCAAAGGACAAGTGACGATCTTCTTTCTGATGCGCAAATAATCAAAATAACCCTTAAAGAGACATACATACGCGAGGAGACGCTTCCCTCAGAGTTAGAAGAAAGAATGGTCACTTTAGGCGAGGCAAGCAATCGTCTAATTAGAATAGTTGATTCCGCCGGGAATGTTATTGCAGATACAATGCCTAACCACTTAACTTCAGAAGATTTGATAACCGTGGAGTTATCTTTAGATGATGGTGGGCTTTTACAGGTATCTATTCTTAAAGAAGAGGTTACGGGAATGCTCCGCGGGTTAGTTAGAGATTCCACTTATATCGGTTTAGTAGTATTTTTAGCCGCCTTCGCCGTTGCTTACTATCTAAATAGGGCCATAACAAACCCAATTCAAGACCTTCTAAAGGTTGTGCGCCATTTGCAACAACGTCAATTCGGCCGCTTAGTCTTGGTGCGAAGCACAGATGAAATCGGCCAATTGGGCAGGGCTTTTAATGAGTTATCTGAGACTTTAGAGGATCTCTTCTTTACAATCAGTGACCGTGAAGGCAAATTAGAAACGGTTCTATCTAGTATGGATGACGGGGTCGTCGCCGTAAATATGGGCGGGCGTGTCATCTTGGCCAATAGGGCGGCCGCGGATATGTTTCGCTTGGAGCCTGATAGCATGATTGGGAAAAATCCCTTGGAGGCCACACGGAACGAGGAGCTCTCTAATGTATTGGAAGAAACCATTGATTCACGTGTTACCATAACCCGTGAAACCCGCATGAGACCAGGTAGCGAACGGATTTTAGCCTTCACTAGTTCTCCACTTGAAGATCACGACGGAAATCTTCTGGGTGCGGTGGCATTACTTCGTGATGTTACTTCTTTACGCCATTTGGAGCAGGTTAGGCAAGAGTTTGTGGCTAATGTTTCCCACGAATTAAGAACTCCGCTTACCTCAATAAAAGGCTTTGTGGAGACCTTACTTAATGGCAATTTAGATGATAAAGAGCTTTTGACGCGATTTTTAGGTATTATTAATGGTGAAACAGATCGCATGGTGGGCTTGATTAATGACCTTCTTGATCTTTCTCGAATAGAAAGTGGAAAGGAAAGTCTGACTCAAGGTTCGGTTGATATGAAAAAAGTTTTCGATGACACCATTCTCATACTGGGGAATAAAGCAAAAGAACGGGATATTACGCTTCAAAGCTTTATATATGATCCCATAATTGTGGAAGGTGATGAGAAGCTTTTAAAGCAGGTTGCCATCAACTTAGTGGACAATGGGGTGAAATATACCCCGCCGGGCGGTGCGGTATGGATTGAAGCGGAACAAGGGCGTGAAAGCGTAGAGTTTATTATTTCCGACAACGGTCTGGGCATATCGCCTGAACACTTGGAGCGCATTTTTGAACGTTTCTATCGTGTAGATAAAGGTAGGGCTCGCACCATGGGCGGTACCGGTTTGGGTCTTGCCATCACCAAGCATATTATAGATAGGCATAAAGGAACGATAGCAGCCGAAAGCCGTGTCGGTAAAGGAACAAAGATGCGGGTGACTTTAAAGAAGAAGAAATAAAATATAGATATTCAACAAAGAAGACTCGGCGGTCTTCTTTTTTTTGTAAAAAACTGTTGACAAATACTGCGCAAGGTTATATAGTTGGTTACACGGGTGACTAACCGATGAAGCTAAGGGAGGGGATGTTTTGAAATTAGACTTTACTACTGACCTACCTATTTATATTCAACTTGCGGAAGCAATCGAAGACGATATTTTAAAAGGCATTTTTGTAGAAAATACTCAAGTTCCATCTACTACAGAAATATCTGTGACTACAAAAATCAACCCTGCGACGGCACGCAAGGGTATGAGTCTCTTAGTAGATGAAGGGATTCTCTATAAAAAAAGAGGTGTGGGTATGTTTGTTACAGAGGGAGCCAGAGCACAAATAAAAAGCAAACGTAAGTCTCAGTTTTATGATTCTTTCGTTTTGACCCTATTGGATGAAGCGGCGAAATTAGATATTTCCGAAGATGATTTGATTGGGATGATTAGAGGAGGGAAACCATGAGCAAAATTGAGATTATAAACTTGACGAAGAACTTCGGTTCAACTGTAGCTTTAGATGAAGTGAGTTTAAGCTTGGAAGAAAACAAGATTTACGGGCTTTTAGGTAGAAATGGGGCAGGCAAAAGCACTTTATTAAATCTTTTGACAAATAAACTTGCTCCGACCCATGGAAAAATATTAGTTGATGGTAAGCCAGTTTATGAAAATTATTCAGTGTTAAGCAAGATATATTTTATGTCGGAGCAGAAACTCTATCCTTCCAGTTCAAAGGTTAAAAGGATGTTTAAGTGGACTAAAGAATTTTATTCGGATTTTGATCTAGATTACGCCAACGAATTAGCGTCTAAGTTTGATTTGGACACTAATAAAAAGATAAAGGCTCTTTCCACAGGCTATCACTCAATTTTTAAGGCCATATTAACTTTGGCTTCGAATGCGGAAATCATGCTTTTTGATGAGCCGGTTTTAGGTCTTGACGCCAATCATCGCGATCTTTTATATAAAGAGATTATTGCAAATTATAGTGAAAAGCCTAAAACCATGATTATTTCAACTCACTTAATAGAAGAGATTGCTGACATTCTAGAAGAGGTAGTGATTATAAAAAAAGGCAAAGTGATTTTACATCAATCTACCGAAGAATTACTAGCAAATTC
>DUPA01000127.1 GCA_012838515.1 Natronincola sp.
AACGACCAATCCTTAAAATCTCAGCCATCTCTTCTACAGTCAACAAGTGAAAATTTGTGTCTTGCATTTCGCTGCCTCCCGCCTTTGAATTTGGCGAAGGGTACAAGGCTAAATCACTGTAATTTACTACCTTCAGTTGATTTTGAAGGTATGTTATATTAGCTTTATAAAAAGCTAATAGCAAGTAATTAAGCACATAAAAAGACCCTTCACTATAAGCCACAGGAAGCGCATGATTCGGACGGTCTAAGACAAATAAAAAACGCCTCCTATTATACAAAGGACAATAAGAGGCTGTTTGGCAACCATATTATATTATTTTATTCATTTTCAATGCCGGGCAAGACTTTTAGAAGATACTCATCCCAATAATCTAAATCAACGTAGATCTCATGAAGCCAATAATACATTTTCACCCACTATGAAAATCCAATCATTCCAAATATAACTCCAGCTAATGTGCTAAATAATACTACAAGTCCAACAAAAGCAAGTGTCTTTTTCCATTTGATTGCTTTGGAAATAACCAGAATAGACGGAAGCGATAGTGCGGGTCCTGCCAACAGAAGGGCTAACGCGGGGCCATCTCCCATACCAGCTCCCATTAAACCTTGCAAAATTGGGACTTCAGTAAGTGTAGCAAAATACATCATTGCACCAGAAAGAGCAGCAAATAAGTTTGCAAATAGTGAGTTGCCACCTAATAGCCCTTCAATCCATGCAGAAGGAATCAACGCCTCATGACCCGGCCTGCCTAGTAAGAAGCCCGCTGTTAGCACACCTATAAACAAAAGCGGCGTTACTTGCAAAGTATAATCTAGTGTAGATTTAATCCATTCGCCTAATAGCTTTTTATTAAATAGTAGCAACGCTGATAGGGTTGTAGTAATTAAGAAGAATCCCGCTAGATACCACTTTGCCGAAAAGATTGCATACAAGATCCCATTTTCTAAACCCGGATGTCCGAAGTTCGCAAAAATTAGGAAACCTACCATCGAGCTAATCAAGAGGGAAATGCGCCAAAGTGCAATGGGTTCCTCATCTTTCTGCATTGATACGAAGGATTCCATCCTTGCCTTTTCTTCTTTGCGGAATAAGAATGCCATAATCAAGCCAATTATAACGCTCATACTAATGGCTCCGATGAGTCGCGCCACACCGATTTCAAAACCCAGCACCCGTGTAGTCATTGTAATAGCGATTACGTTGATTGCTGGACCAGAGTAAAGAAAAGCTATTGCTGGGCCAAGCCCCGCACCACGCATGTAAATTCCGACAAAAATAGGAAGCACCGTACAGGAGCAGACTGCCAGCACTGTACCGGAAATAGCCCCCATTGCATAGGCGACCACAAGCGGTGCGGCGGCACCCATATATCTCATTACGGAATCGCTTTTCACAAAGACCGAAATAGCCCCCGCAATAAAGAATGCCGGCACAAGGCACAGTAGCACATGCTCCCGTGCATAATCACTCATCATCAAAACAGCCTCGTCAAGTCCAGTCGATACTCTACCTAAGTTTTCCGGCATGAAATAAAATATCAAAAACGCCAGTATTAAAAGAAGTAGTTTCTTGATTTGACTCTTTTCCAATGCCTCCATATAAATACCTCCTATTTTAAGAGCAATGCTTTCAGTTCTTCTATACTTGGTACCCTACCAGTGACTACGATCTTATCGTCAACAATCAACCCCGGTGTCTGCATAACTCCCGTAGCCGCAATCTCCATCATGTCAGTAATCTTTATAAGTTCAACGTCTATGCCAAGTTCAAACCCAGCTTGTGTCGTGTTCTCGGTCAACTTATTGCATTTCGCACAACCAGTTCCAACTACCTTAATAACGGTTTTCCCATCATCAACTGTCGATGATGCGGGAGCAACCGGACCCTCAGAAGCTACATTCGGATTGCAAGCCCCGCCGCAATCGCATTCTGTTTCTTTTACACCTCCAATGCTACAATACGGGTCTTTCTCTTCGATAATATCCATATCACAGCAACTACTTTTCCGCCTTTTGCCAAACATTCTTCCAAACAATCCTTTTATCTCGCTCACAATAAATTACCTCCCACATTATTTTAATAATATATAAACCTCTTCTATAAAAGAATGTTAAACATGTACCCCGTTATGATTGCTACAAGCATAATGCATACCAAAAACGCAATAATCATCCTTTTCTTAAAAATGGATGATAACAGCGAAACCTCCGGAATGCTAGCACCCGCACCACCAATGATTAGCGCAATCATCGTGCCGGAACCAACACCCTTCCCAATAAGAATGCTTGCGATGGGAATCATTGTTTCAGTTCGGATATACATAGGGATACCCACGAGTGCTGCCACTGGCACTGCCCACAAATTATTCGCCCCAGCGAATCGTCCAAGTAAGTCAGTGGGTACAAATTCGTAGATAAAGGCACCGATGCTAG
>DUPA01000128.1 GCA_012838515.1 Natronincola sp.
AATGGAGTGGGCATTGTAATAAAAAGATTTATCACGCAAGGCACGACATTCACACCTAAAGATTAAAGCAAAACCAAAGGGGATGCTAATTGCATCCTCTTTGCTAATCAACAGCCTATTGAGGAAGATTTACAGCTGGGTCCGAATCATTTGTTCTTATAGGGTTTGTGCCTTCATCTTCATTATAAATGACGGTTTTTCCGACACCGCTATTTTTAGCAGAATAAAGGGCATGGTCGGCTTTGTGAAAGGCACTCTCGAAGCTTTTCTCATTACGTATCAAGGCGATCCCCACACTTATGGTTAGTTCAAAATCAGGGTTAGCAAGGGTAATGCTATTTCTTAATTCTTCCGTTTTGGAAAGGATAAACTCAAGCGAGGGTATATCATGGATATATGCAGAGAACTCATCCCCTCCCATACGTCCTATAATATCGGTGTTTCTAAATGTTTGCCTTAAACTTGCGCTTATATTCTCTAACGCTTGATTGCCTTTTAAGTGTCCGTACGTATCGTTGATATCCTTAAACTTATCGCAATCAATTAGCATCAAGACGTCAGTGGTTTCCGGTTTCTTTGTTAAAATGCGTTTTGTAATAAGGGTTTGGGCAGTTGTGGCATTGTATAAATTAGTTAAACCATCTAGTTGCGCTCTAGTTAACAACTCCTCTTTTTCTTTTACATCTTTACTTACATCAACAAGTTTTCCGATCAACGAGATGGCGTGACCACGTCTGTCCTCAATGCGGGAATAATGGACTTTAAAAACTTTAGGAACCCCACTTGGTGTAGTAATTTTAATCATGAACATCTGATTATTTTTATCATCTAATTTTCTTAAGGCGTCGTGTAACTTATTGACTTCTTTACCACTATAATTTTCTAGGCCGATTATTCGTTTGAATTTATCAGACAAAATTAATAGGTCTTCTACAATGGAATACTCGAACAAAAATTCATTGGATATCTGTGAAAGCATTTCATAGCGTCTGTTTTGTAGTTTCAAATTTCTATTGATTTGATTATTTTTTATAACCAAGACCAGAAGTATGGTGAGGGTAAGCAAGGTTATGGTTATGATTTGTGAGCCATAGGCATCAAAAATAGATTGCACCGATAGCTTGTGCTCAATATTTGATGCCATGTACAAAATAAGATTCTGCATTTTCTTGTCATCAATACTGGCAATTGTTTTATTTAAAATTGATAGCAAAATCGGATCTTCCTGAATAACTCCTATGGCATAATCCCGTTTTTCTCTACCATGGGGAATGCTAATTAAATTCCTATAATTGTTTTGTAGGGTATAAAAGGCAATCGAATAGGGATTTGTATATCCAAAATCGGCGTTTCCTTTATTAACAGCCGTTAAAGATTCCTCCCTTGAGTCAAAATAGATTGTATTTTCTTCTCGAATATCGTCTGGCAATCCTTTGCCTCTAACGTGGGCATAGCGTTTATTTTCTAGTTCTTGAGGTTCAACAGATGAATTTACAAAAAGAATAGTCTCTGATCTCAAATATGGAATGGTTAAAGTGGTGGTTGGTGATACGAAATCTTCGGTTACCCCAAAAACTAAGTGCGGATTATTTGATGTGATTTGAGAAGAAGAATCGTGAAGCTCGTATTCTATGTCTAAGCCGGAAATCGCGGAAATTTCTTTTAATACTTCAATGGCAATACCCCTAGCATTGCCATATGAGTCAGTATAATGATGTGGTGCGGAACCATCAAGTGAAGCAGCCTTTATCACGTCACTTTGGGCAATATAATCAAGTTCCTCTTCAGTAAATTGCGGTTTAGCCAAGGCACACAAAGTAAGCCCCATGATTATTAAAAGGCTTAGAAGGAAAATAATTAGATATTGGTACCTTGTTGTTTGCAATTTCAAGATGGTACACCCCGACTTCTTCATAACCTCCTAACTATTATATCGCTTTCTTCCCGTAAAGAAAATAATTCCTGATAAAGGGCTGTATTTAACTAGAAGAGGAAAGAACCCTTTTTCCGAGAAAGGTAGTAAGAGATTAACTTTTCTGGGAGGAAAACTATGTCGAAACGGTTTTTCGGAATAACTCTAATTTTGGCGGTTGCAATTCTCTCCTTTTTTGTTGTTGGTTTACTTATGGTGGATTCATTTATTCAAAAGCAAGGGATTGAAGAGGAGGCCGTTGAGATAGCAACCTCGGTTAAACACGTGAAGCATGCTGCGATTATTCCTTTACCCCTCAACTACGAAGCATTGCCCGGGAATTTTTTATTGACCGATCGTACTACAATTTATGTTTCGGCGCGGGATGAAGAAAAAATAGCGGAGTTGCGAAGGGTTGCTAGATACCTAGCAGATTGCATATCACAATCCACCGGCTATTTAATCGGTGTATTAGATGCTAAAGATATAATTCCCAAGGGTTCCATTTTACTTTCGACGTATGATGCAGAACCAAACTTAGGGATCGAAGGATATGAACTGGATGTAAATGAAGACGGCGTTTATTTACTCGCCGTGACACCTGAGGGTGTTTTTAGGGGAATTCAAACCATTAGGCAGATGCTACCTCCGGAAATAGAACTCAGCAATGTGAGTGAAGGTGTTATGTGGGAAATTCCTTGTGCCAGAATTGTGGATTGGCCAACATACGAAGAGCGGGGAATGATGCTCGATGTGGCTAGGCATTTTTTCAATGTGGAAGAAGTAAAGCGGGTTATTGATTTGATTTCTAGGTATAAAATGAATCGTTTTCATCTTCACTTGACAGATGATCAAGGTTGGCGAATAGAAATTAAATCGTGGCCTGACTTAACAACGATCGGTGGAAAATCGTCCGTTCGTAATGAGCGTGGTGGATATTTTACTCAAGAAGATTATACTGAGATTGTTAATTACGCCCAAGAACGCTATATAACGGTGATTCCCGAAATCGACATGCCCGGTCATACAAATGCTGCACTGGCTTCTTATGGAATTCTAAATCCCGACGGATTAAGAAAACCACCTTATACTGCAATGCTTGTGGGCTTTAGTACATTAATGCCTAGGGAAGAAATAACCTATGAGTTTATAGATGATGTCATACGGGAGATAGCTGCTCTTACGCCGGGTCCATATATTCATATCGGCGGTGATGAGGCCCATTCAACAACTAAAGAAGATTATGATTACTTTATGGGTAGGGTTTATAAAATAGTTAAAAGCTATGGCAAGGAAGCAGTTGGTTGGGGACCTTTTGATACAGTCCCGGGTATACCTTCCAGTGCAGTTTTACAAAGGTGGAATAAAGATAAAACCATGGCAGAGGAAAAGGGTATGAAGATTATTGTCTCCCATGCGCAAAAGGCCTATATTGACATGAAGTATTACAAAGACTCTCCCCTAGGGCTAACTTGGGCAGCTTACATTAATACTAAAACGGCCTATGAATGGGATCCCACCGATTACGCTCCTGAGCAAAATATTCTTGGAATCGAAAATCCTCTGTGGTCAGAATCCATACAGACAATCGAGGAACTGGAATATTTAGCTTTTCCCCGTCTATTAGGGCATGCGGAAATTGGCTGGACTCCAAAGCATATGCGCGGTTGGGATGATTATAGTGATAGACTGCGGGCGCACGAAAAACACCTAAAATACCAAGGAATTAATTATTTTAAGGATCCCATCGTAGGTTGGTGAAAGAGTAAATCGCCCTTTGACATCTTCGCTTCATTAACTTATACTGATAATAATATTAACCAGCATACTGGCGTCTTGAGGAAGGAAGTACCTTGTGAAAAAATCGCTACTTAGTATTTTAAATCTAAATAAATATTATGATGATTTTCATGTATTGAAGGATATTTCCTTCGATATTCACGATGGAGAATTTTTCACTCTTTTAGGACCCTCAGGTTGTGGAAAGACCACTTTGCTGCGCTGTATTGCAGGATTAGAAAGCATCGAGTCGGGAGATCTAATGCTAAAAGGTCAATCAATTAAAGGTTTAGATCCAAATAAGCGTAATGTGAACACTGTGTTTCAAAATTATGCTCTTTTTCCCCATCTAAATGTCTACGATAATATCGCTTATGGACCAAGGGTTAAGAAATCCATGAAAGAGGGTGAGATCAAGTCCAAGGTTGCAGAAGTTTTAGAGCTTGTGCAGATGACGGGTTATGAAGAACGTATGACAAATCAGATGTCCGGCGGTCAGATGCAAAGGATCGCCATAGCTAGAGCCTTAATTAATGAACCTGCTTTACTACTTCTTGATGAGCCACTTGGGGCCCTAGACCTTAAACTTCGTAAGCATATGCAAACTGAACTAGCCCACTTACAAAAGAAGACAGGCACAACCTTTGTGTACGTAACCCATGATCAAGATGAAGCTTTAAACATGTCTGATAGAATCGCGGTTCTTGATGAAGGGGTTGTACAACAACTGGGGAGTCCTGCTGAAATTTATAATAATCCCATCAATCTTTTCGTCACCGGTTTTATTGGTGATAGAAATATTCATCCCGTTAAAATCTTAGAGCACAAAGGCAATTTTTCAACGGTTAGATTAGGGGAAAACGATATTATAGTTAGAAATTCGAAGCATACATCACCTGGCAATTCCGGGGAAACTGCCATTTTGGCAGTTCATATGGATAAGATGAGTCTATCTTGTGACGAGATACCCAATTCCATAGTCGGTAAGGCTACTTCCATACATTTCGCCGGCTCACAGATTAAAATTGAAGTTATGGTAGATGAAAAGATTATGACAGTTGTTCAATACCAAAACACGTGCAATTGTGAAGTGGGCGATACAGTATATATTTCTTGGGAAGAAACGGGGGCTATTTTGCTACCTTTAGAAGATGGGTGGGAGAAATATGCTTGATTTTAAGAAAATTAAGCAAAATCTTTTAGCCATACCTATCTTAGCTTGGATAGGATTTTTAGTTGGCATCCCATTGATATTCGTCGTTATTTTAAGTTTTGTCTCTAGGGATCCCTTGGGTAATGTGGTTTTTAAATTCACCTTGGAAAACTATCAAAAGGTTTTTGATCCCATTTACTTAAGGGTATTTCTTAATTCTTTTCTTTTAGCATTTTTCACCGGTGTGGTGACTTTGGTGATCGGTTATCCCGTTGCCTACATTACTTCTAATTTAAGGCCTAAGCAAAAGGCGTTATCTATTGGACTAATAATGCTCCCCTTTTGGATTTCAAGTTTGTTAAGAACCTATGGTTGGATGATCTTGCTGGGAAACGCCGGTATAATCAATAATGTTCTAAGGGCCCTGAATTTAATTGAGCGACCTTTGCCCATGATGTACAAATTCAGCACCACCTTAGTTGGAACAGCTTACATGCTTATACCTTTTATGATCATTGCAATTTTTAATTCTGTTGATAAATTAGATCGTTCCCTTTTAGAAGCATCTTACGATTTGGGGGCAAACAAAAGGCAAACTTTCATGAGGATTACCGTGCCCTTGACAATTCCGGGTATTGC
>DUPA01000129.1 GCA_012838515.1 Natronincola sp.
ATACCCGTGCAGGGATGTTCGGTTTAGATAATGGTACGGAAGGTAATCTGGTCTCACTATTAAATGGCGAACGTGTCTTGGGATACAAGGCTAATAATAGGGGAGAAATTGACCTAAACTCTGCACTACAACCTTTGCATATTTCCACATCAGATACAATTAGTCCAAGGGCAACAAAAACCGTTTACTTCGCCGGTAATTTGGACAACCGTTACAGTATAGAAGAAAAGGTGGGTCGAACTGTGCAAGTGTTTGACTCCCGGGGCAGGGAACAGACCATCATTGTTGACATTGAAAAATTAGAAGGAAACGAGTGGAGATGGGATGCCAGCTGGCTATTGGTCAGTGATGCAATCCCGACCCATGATTCATTAATTCAAAATAATGGTCACTATACGGTTGAACATGACGGGACTGGTTATGCACTACAGGACGACGATGGAAATGTAGTTGCCACAAGCAATGATGGTCGAGTTTGGGAAAGCTCTGGCGGTGCCCAATATACTTTTGAATTTGAAGAAGCCCTTGTTGTAGGCAATGTGGTTAACGCTTCAGGTGCCGATGGAATGGTTATTTTAACCACAAACCACTCCCTTACTACAGAGGGATCTTTAGCTAACGATAATAATCGGGTAATTTCTTTTTCCACAGACGGAAGCTACAGTGGTGTGCCTGAAAACGAGATTGCTTTTAAACCTATTTTCTCAGATGAACTGGAAATTACTTTAGATTTTGCAGAATTCACTCAATACGCCGATACTTTTACCGGTAAGTTTATGCATCAAGATGGTTACACAAATGGTGCTTTAGAAAGTTATGCAATTGACCAAAATGGTACAATTGTTGGTAGTTTTTCCAATGGATTAACCCGCAATTTAGGACGAATAGCATTGGCGAAATTTTCTAACCCCGCTGGGTTACAACGATCTGGTTCAACAATGTTCGTAGAGACTCCTAACTCTGGTTCGGCACAAGTCTCAGCTGCCGGAATTGCTGGATATGGGGTATTGTCGCCTAGTTCTCTCGAAATGTCTAACGTGGATTTAAGTGAAGAATTCACTGACATGATTATTACTCAAAGGGGTTTCCAGGCGAATTCTCGAATCATTACATCATCAGATGAAATGTTACAAGAACTGGTGAATTTGAAGCGATAGTCTGGGCTCAACTAGGTGGGGCCGCCTTCTGACGGCCCCTTAGTTCACCAAGGAATGGAGTGCAGAATATGGATCTGGCAACGCTATTAGGAATAGTTATAGGAATGTTTTTGTTGATTATTTCAATCGTCATAGAGGGCGACATTCTTCTCTTTTGGAGTTTCTCCAGTATCTTAATCGTGTTTGGGGGAACTTTTGCCGCCATTATGATCAACTTTTCCATGGAGCAAGTGCTCAGCGTGGTACCCCTTTTAAAAGTAGCTTTTTCCCGAAGTTCAAGTAATAGTATAAACATTATTAATACTTTGGTTGAATTCGCTGAAAGTTCCCGGCGAGAAGGTTTATTGGTACTTGAAGAAAAGGCTCAAGCGTTAGGAGAACCCTTTCTAGAAAAGGGTATCCAACTTGTCGTAGATGGTACAGATGCGGAACTTGTTCGTAGTATTTTAGAAATTGAATTGGCATTTCTAGAAGAACGTCACCGTCTAGGCCAAAGAGTTTTTGAGCAAATGGGTGCTTTATCACCGGCATTCGGGATGATTGGTACTTTAATTGGTTTAATTGCCATGTTGGGGGATTTAAATGATCCTGATCAAATCGGTGTGGGTATGGCGGTGGCCTTGATTACAACATTGTATGGGGCGGTTGCTTCTAACTTAATTTTCTTACCGATTGCCGGTAAATTAAGGTTGAAAAGTGAAGAAGAGATTCTTTTAAAACAGGTTATGATTGAGGGTATACTGTCAATTCAAGCCGGGGAAAACCCACGAATCGTGGAAGAAAAACTAAAGTCTTTCCTATCTCCTTTACAGAGAAATTCGCCAAAAGAGGTAGAGGATCCCCTGCTAGGAGGGGTGACAGAAGATGCGTAGAAAATCTAGAGACGAATCTTCTTCAGCAGGTTCTTGGCTTACCACTTATTCGGATATGGTTACTTTGCTTTTGGCCTTTTTCGTCTTACTATTTGCATTTTCTGCAGTTGATGAAGCTAAATTTAGAGCTGTAATGTCGGCATTCCAAGGCTATTTTGGAGTATTAGACGGCGGTATGATTGTTCATGAAAATCCCGTGCCATTACCTTTTGACACATCGGAAATGTCTAAGCAACAATTAAGGGATCTTTTCGATGATCTTACCGAATTTATTGAAGAAGAAGGCATTGCAGGAGTACAACTTGAATTGCAAGAAAGAGGATTAATTGTTCGCTTTGCTGAGCAGGTGTTTTTCGATTTGGGGGAGGCTACACTAAAACCCGAGGCACTTACGATTTTAACTAAAATTGCGGGCGAATTAATAGGTTTACCCAATGCTTTTAGAGTCGAAGGTCACACAGACGATTGGCCTATTAAAACAAACCGATTTCCCTCTAACTGGGAATTAAGTGTACACAGGGCGACTAATGTGGTTCGGCATTTAATTGAAGAAGAAGGTTTTGATCCTAATAGTCTCTCTGCTGCAGGTTATTCCGAATACCGACCTCTTCATCCCAACGATACTGCGGAACGCAGGGCATTGAACAGACGAGTTGATATAGTTATTTTAAATATTGATTTACTTGAGTTTGAACCAAATTAAGGGGGGCAGTGGTTATGTCAAAAAAAGTAGAAGTTGATCTTAAATTACTCATAGCCGCCGTAGCTTTTTTAATCATCGCAACAGTAGGGAGCGCGTTTGCTACATATCTTATTTTCGGCAGTAACACGAATCCTCAAGCTATGGCAGGTAAAGAAGAAAAATCTACGAAGAAAAAGGACATGGGCCCAGTTTATGAAGTTGGCGAATTCACGTTAAATTTGGCCACTTCGAGTTCAAAGCAAAGCCATTTTATTCGAACCGAAATTGTTTTAGAAGTTAGTGATAAAAGGGCACTATCAGATTTGGAAAAAAGACAACCGCAAGTTAGAGACATTCTTATTTCGTTAATTCGTTCTCGAACGGCTGAACAGTTTTATAAAGATACCGGTATGGAGCTTTTAAGGTTTGAGATTATAAAAGAGATGAACAGCTTGTTAAGCAAAGGCGAGGTCACAAATGTTTATTTTATTGACTTAATTGTGCAATAGTCTTTGTTAGAAAGGAGCTATCATGAGTGGTCCAATTTTATCAAGGGATGAAATTAATGCATTATTAAATGCGAATAACTCAGAATCGCTTAATGAAGGCTTTCTAAATATATTAAAATCAGTTGCGGAATATATGGCCACTTGGTTCGGAAAGTTCACCGGAAAGACAGTCGATGTCGAAGGTCCTTATGTTGAGCGAATTGGTGAAAGTCTAACCCAAAGTGTAAGTGAAGAATCTTATATGATGATTGCTGATTTAGGTTCGAATCAAGTTTATGC
>DUPA01000130.1 GCA_012838515.1 Natronincola sp.
GGTTATTACCACGGCATCCCCGAACTTGTTGTAGAAATCCTTTCTAGTGGCACTAAGCGAAATGATCTAATCAAAAAGCTCAACCTCTATTTGGATGGGGGCATTAAAGAGTATTGGATTGTGGATCCTGAAATTAAACAAGTTTTGATCTATCGATTTGAAGATGGGCAGATATTAAAAAATAAAGCATTTTCCAGTCCGGGAAAGGCTGTGTCTTTTCTGTTTCCCAATTTAGAGGTCGATTTAGCCAAGGTGTTTTTGTAAGATCCCAAGTTCGCACCAGTAGATTGGAGAGACTGCACTTAGCTAACAATGGTTATCAATCAGCTACTACAATCTGCCTAACAAACGATTTGTGGACATGATTCACCCTACCTGCCAAAGGTGGCCACTTTACTCATCCTTTCCTAAATTTTGTTAGCTTCCTTTTTTAATTCTCCTTCTTAATGGTAACATCCTGTTATAAAAAAAGAACGGGAGCATTCCCCCCGTTCCGATTTTAAATTTTGAACCCCTTGATTAGCTGTTCTACATACTGCAAATCAGGCTTTTGTTTCACTAAAGGAGTCTCAAGTATTTCCTTATACTGGTCAGCCAATGTTGGTCGCTCTACTTGATAGAATACACCAATAGGTATTTTATCTCCCCACTCCCAAGTTTTTTCCCAAGCAGCTTTACGATCAGTGCGATCGTATCCTTCTTCTTGATCAAGATCATAAACCCTTGAGCGGTAATATTGATAAGTGTTGATCTTATTAAAAGTAACACAAGGTTGTAAAATGTCTATCAGCGCAAATCCTTCATGGCTAACGGCAGCTTGAATCGTTCGCATCAAATGCTCCCTGTCGCCGGCATAACTTCGGGCAACAAATCCCCCATTAAGTGTTATGGCAGTTGCCAAAGGATTGAATGATTCCACAAGTACTCCCTTGGGAGTCGTACCTGTCACCATACCTTGGTCCGACCTCGGCGAAGCTTGCCCCTTTGTTAAACCAAATACTTGGTTGTCATGAACAAGGTAGGTAATATTAACATTTTTACGAACTGCATGAAGAAAGTGATTTCCACCCTCAGCATAGCCGTCACCGTCCCCACCGATGGCAAAGACTGTTAAGTCACTATTTGCTAGTTTTGCACCTGTAGCAGTAGGCAAAGTTCGACCATGCAGTGTGTTTAAAACATTACCTTCGATATAATGAGGGGTCTTACCTGCCTGTCCTATTCCTGAAACATATAATACCTCGTTTCGTCTCAAACCTAAGCCTTCTAATGCATCGGCTAAAGCCCTAATGATCCCGAAATTTCCGCACCCGGGACACCATGCAGTCTCTTTAGTTAAGGCAAATTCTTTTACCTTATTAGTCACTGCAAACACCTCCCTGTAGCTTGGCAAGAATATACTCCGCATTAATGGGACGGCCATCATAACGACGAATACTTCCAGTAGGCTTCCAAGCAAATCTTGAGGCAATTAGAGCTTCAAGTTGACCAGAATAATTGCCTTCCACAATAAATTTGCGTCCGGGCTTTTGTAATATGGTTTCTAAGCTTTTGGGTAATGGAAATACCTGTGGCAAATGTACCCCCTGAACTTTACATCCGTTTTTATTCAATTTTTGTACGGCTTCAGCTATTGCTCCCTTAGTCGAACCAAAACCTATTAAATAAGCATTTGGTTCATCTGAACCACAAATAACAGGCGCGAGGGCTTTTTCTTCAACTAACTTTTGCTTAGCCATCCGCTTATTCATCATCTTTTCACGAGCTTGCCCGTCTTCAATTAGATGACCTGCCTCATCGTGCTCATCGCCGGCACTTATAACAACACCTTCTCCAAAGCCCGGATAGAGGCGTGGGGAGATACCATCTTCAGTAAATTTATAGCGTAAATAATCAGGTCCTGCTTCATCGCCGCAAGCTACCTTACCTCGCCTAATCTCAATTTTACCGGGTTCAAATGGAGGTACTGTAGTATAAGAATCTGCAAGATGCTGATCGCTTAAAACAACTACAGGCAACTGATATTCATCAGCTAAATTAAAGGCATCGCCCATAAGGTAAAATGCCTCTTCCACATCGCCCGGGGCTAATACCGCCCTAGGAAAATCTCCAAAGGACATGGCAACGGCAAAAGTTAAATCACCTTGCTCAGTGCGAGTTGGTAAGCCTGTACTTGGACCGGGCCGTTGAGCATTGATTACCACAATAGGTATCTCAGCTGAACCGGCCAAACCGAGGGCTTCCGTCATTAAAGCAAAACCACCGCCTGAGGTCGAAGTCATAGATCTAACCCCGGCATAACTTGCACCAATTGACATATTAATAGCGGAGATCTCATCTTCAGCTTGCTCCATCACAACTCCCGCTGCTTTACCATGATGTGCAATATATTCCGTAACCCCTGTGGCAGGTGTCATAGGATAAGCACTCATAAATTTTAGACCGGAGGCTAAAGCACCTAGAGGTAACGCATCATTACCTGTTAATAAAATGCGAGGTCCCGGGTGTTGCGGCTTTTTCGGTTTGCTCCTTAAGCCTAATGTTTTTTGGACTTTTTCAAAGCCCGCCTTAGCTACCAATTGATTGCCCTTGACAATCTCATCACCCAGCCTGCCAAACATCTGCCCCAAAGTACTATCCAAAACAGTCATCTCATCACTTAGTAATGACCAAATGGCCCCTGCAGCTACCGCGTTGGCCATTATTTTCTTTTGCCCTAATTCTTCTGCGATACGAGTAAAGGCAATACCTAGATAGTTTGGTTTATCTTTTAAAGATAACGCTTCTTCCCCTAAAACATCGGGATCATAAATAACAATACCCTTGTCACTGAGCTCGCCATCGCCTAAGTCAACAGTAGTCTTATCTAAAGCAACCAAAAGATCGATTTCTTTCTCCCAAGTTGCTACAGGTTGATCCGATAAACGAATCTGGAAAAAGTTATGTCCGCCGCGAATCCTAGATTCGTAATCTTGATTGGCAAACAAATACCATCCTTCTTCGGTAGTAGCACGAAGAAGGATATTACCTATGGATGCTAGGCCTTGTCCGGCTTCGCCCCCAATTTTGATGTTAAAGGTATTCATGATCACCTCTCCTTATTCAAATACTAAAACTTAGATTTTGGAGCACAGCAAATCGGACATTTTTCAGGTGTATCACCATCACGAGTATACACCTAAATATCACAGATTTGGATGATTCCGATTTCAATATCTTGTTTATCCATAACTGTTTTATTTGCGTCAGTAAACATAACAGCGTGGCTTTTTTCTACTTCTAACTCATAGTGAGTGGAACGAACTGCACCCTTTTCTTCTAGCAACTCCGCGACCACTTCGTGGGCGGGGTGCATTTCTTCAATTTTAAAAAGTTTAGCCATCGCTTTAAAAAGTCTTGCGATATTTGGAAGACCTTCTTTTTCTGCCATATCTGCATAGATTTGATATTTCATGTGTGCTTGACTTTCACCTGAAAAAACATCTTTCAGGTTTTATTCAGTCATTATTCTCATTTAATTAAATTCCTCCCTTGTTAAATATTAGTAATAATTATTATATCATATAAGCAAATAGCCGGCAATACATATATTGCTAGCTATTACTATTAACAAATTATTAATTGTGAGATTAGGATTTATAACCAAGTGTGGAATACGAATAAGCTCAGAAAAAAAGTCATATACTTTGCCTATTTTAGGATATTTTCTTTCACTTAAAAGTTCTCCAGTTTCCGGAACAATTATAACTAACTGCCTCTTGGCAGGAATAGCGTACGCTCGTTGAGGCACCCATGGGAGTTAGATTACCACCTAATGTGGTTCAAACTAACAGACCGAAATTAAACAAGTTATGATCTATCGATTTGAAGATGGGCAGATATTAAAAAATAAAGCTTTTCCAGTCCGGGAAAGGATGTGTCTTTTCTGTTTCCCAATTTAGGAGTCGATTTAGCTAAAGTGTTTTTGTAAGCCCTCTAGTTTGAGCTAATTGCGATGTCGCCTTTTTCTAATAAATCCCGTGATAAAAAGGTTTTTGATCCGAGATAATGTCCGGTCTTTTTTGAAATAATTGTGCTTCCGAAGAGTCTGTGTAAAAC
>DUPA01000131.1 GCA_012838515.1 Natronincola sp.
AATGGGACCAGCCGGACCCACGGGAGCAACCGGTCCAACGGGAGCAACCGGTCCAACGGGAGCAACCGGAACAATAGAACCAAATCCTTTCCATGTTTATGTGCAAGAAGGTGCAACTGACGGAGACGGATCGCAAGCTAACCCATTCGGAACAATCCAAGAAGGTGTTGATGCTGTTTTACCCGAAGGCACAGTTCACCTTTTAAGCGGACTATACCCACTGATCACAACAATCCAGCTAAATAAGGAAAACATTACGATCAAAGGCTCTCCAAATGCCATTATTCAACTTCAGGCTCCTGTTATAGGCTTTTTAGTAACAGGTGGAGGTATTACGCTTGATTCACTAACGATTACAAGCGACATCCCCTATGCAGCCGAATTCATCCAATTTGCCGGAGAAAATAATCGACTAATGAACTCCTTGCTATTCGGACCACCCCAACAAGGTGACTCCTCTGGTTGGATTGTAAACAGAGGTTTTGTTACTCAAGGCTCGACAGTAAATCTAAGGGTACAAAATAACGTGTTCTATTCATTACGCCAACCGGCATATTTGAATCCTAATTCTACAGGTTGGATCATTGATAATGCGGTATTCAACACAAGGGGATGGGTAGTTGATGGAGCGATTTATATGTTCTCAGGAAACTCTTGGGGCAGTCCGGCTAATGCCGTGGATATTGCCCTTTTAGTTGGCACCCCTGCCGGGCCACCATACGACCCTATTGTAGATCTAAGTAACAATAATAGTGATGCAAACATCGACGATCAACGCTAATTAAAGCAATGAAGCGAGAATGAGCTATAAAAATAGCTCATTCTCGTATTTAACGATCGAAAACCATTAAGTAGATGTGGATAATGAAGGTTCAGCAACATCGATCTTTTCGGCTAAACGGATAATCCCAAACGGGGTCTGTTCAGTTGATTGACCTAGGGGATTGTCTTTAAGTAATTTTTCTAATAAAGTAATCGCAGTATTATCAATACTCGACTCCGAAACTCCCAAGATATTAACGCCTAAATCATTAGCATCAATGATTGCAACGGCACAGCCTACGGCTGAACTTATCTGCTTAGCCACCAATTCAGGATTCAAAGGACCCTTAACCACATAATTATCATAGGGGGGTAGGGTATAATCGCAAGGTCCATCTATGGCCCTTGCCTTGTCTCCGCAAATTCGATAAAACAAGCCTCTTATGCCGAAGATTTTACCTATTGCGGCAACTAAGGCGGCAAAGAGTATCTTTAAAGAACCCACTTCCTGCAGTGCCAGTTCCATCGTCTCGGGAGAACCTAAACCTATTCCATAAGGAGATCTATGAACAAATTTACTCAAAAAAACGGCCAGTGGTCTAGGCTTAATTTCGTCAATTTTGAAGGCCCTTCCTTGAGTAATGGCCACTACTTTTTCACTAACTACCAACAAATCTCCCTTTTGAACCAATCCCTTAGTAAACTGACTCACGACCTCCACAATATCATGGGAGGGCTTAATAACATCGGTTTTAATGGGTAAACGCAGATATGTCTTGCCGTCTACTTCCAATTCTAGAACTTTTCCCGGATTAGCTTCCAATTGCATATTAGGACTCCTATTCTATTGAATCTACTTCTGCAAAAAATCTCCATAATTCATCTTCAACATGTTCGCCAACGGCTTCCATCTCACCGGTTTCTCTTTGAACGATTAGTTCTGTACCATCAGTAATCTTACCGACTATGAACGCTTGAATATTATCTTTCTCCAGCTTTCGAACTAAACCCTCCCCATCGGAGGTTACCATTAACATGGAACCTGATGATAAGAGGGCCAAAGGATCCAAAGCTAAATGATTACAAATTCTCGCTGTTAATTCAGGTACATAAACTTCCCGCTCCCAAATTAAAGCCCCCACATTCGCCGCGTGGCAAATTTCTCTAGTGGCACCTAATAAACCGCCCTCAGTAATGTCATGCATGGCATTTACTCCGAACCCGGCGCCGATAAGACCTTCAGGAACCACGGAAAGTTTTTCAGTGAAGTCCGAAATTTCCGCATCACTAATTGAAAACGGTAATCGATGAGGGAAATCCCTGCTTAAAATGGTGGTGGCTTCAATGCCCACACCCTTACTGATAACTAAAGAATCTCCTATTTTGGCTCCGCGCGAAGTAATGTAACCATCTTTAGGAGCCCGACCTACGGCTGTGGCAACAACAACACATTCCCTTACCTTATCAGTTATTTCGGTATGACCTCCTATTACTTCCACGCCAAGTTTCGAAGCGGTTATTTGGATATCAGTCATAATCTCCGTAATTTTGCCTTCATGTATGTGTTCTGGAAGCAAAAGAACTATTTGAACACCTATGGGGCTACCTCCATTTGCTGCAATATCATTGCAGGCAACATGAACCGCCAGTTCACCTATGCCTTCAAAAGCACCGGTGATGGGATCACTGGAAATTAGACAAACTTGGTCACCAAAATCTATAACTGCACAATCCTCACCTAAGCCGGCGTGGACTAAAACGTCTTCACGTTGAAATTGAATTGTGGATAAGACCATTTTCTTTAAAAGCTTCCCCGATAGTTTTCCAACTTTCACAAGTTCACCTACTATCTAAACGCAAATTATTCAACTTTATGAACCTGTAACATATTTGTACTACCGGCCTTATCTACTAATACTCCGGCAATAATAGAGACAATGTCACCTGAGTCAACCAATTCGGCTTCCTTCGCCTCACGAACAGCGTTTTCAACCATTACTTCAATTTCGGTTGCATGATCAACCAAAACCGGATAAACCCCCCACGCCATGGCTAATTGCCTAACAACCTGAGGATTTGGACTGGCCGCGAAAATTGTGGCTTTCGGACGCTTTTGAGAAACGGATCTGGCGGTGGCACCTGATGCGGTAGAACAAATAATCACATCAAGCTCAAGATCCTGGGTAACTTGACATACCGCTAAAGATACGGCCTGTTCAACAGATGTACGTCCCTCACTCATTTTACGGTTTAAAATTCCTTGGTAATCCATGACCTGCTCAATTCGGCAAGCAATTTTATCCATTACTTGTACCGCTTTGATGGGATATTTACCCGCGGCTGTTTCACCGGAAAGCATGACACAGTCAGTGCCTTCAAAAATAGCCGAAGATACATCCGTTACCTCCGCCCTTGTCGGTCTTGGATTGCGAATCATGGAATCCAACATTTGAGTAGCGGTTATTACGGGTTTACCTGCTAAATTACATTTTCGAATCAGCATCTTCTGGGCCAAGGGTACCTCCTCGGTGGGAATCTCCACACCTAGATCGCCCCTGGCGACCATAATTCCATCGGAAGCGGCTATGATTTCATCAATGTTACGCAAGCCCGCGTCACTTTCGATCTTGGAAATAATATGCTGGGTACCCCCTGCATCTCGAATAATCTCTCTAACCGTCTCCACGTGCTCCGCTCTACGTACAAAGGATGCAGCAATGAAATCCACATTATGAGTTACACCAAACCTGATATGCTCCTCATCTTCTTTGGTTATGGGTGGTAAATCAACATCAACTCCAGGCAATGACAAGCCCTTTCGGGAGCTTAATTCGCCACCTACAATTACTTCGCAAACCACGTCAGGACCGATTATTTCTTTAACCTGTAATTCCAGTAATCCATCGTCAATATAAACCACTGAACCGGGACGCAAATCGCGATTTAAGTTTTCGTAATCTACGTGAACTTTCTCTTCATCACCTAAATATTCATCAACAGTTAAAATATATTGTTTTCCCGGAATTAGTTCAACGGGACCGTCTGCCATCTGTCCAACCCTTATCTTCGGACCTTGTATATCTAAAAGGATGGCTAAATTAACTCCTAATTCTTCGGCCGCTTCCCTTAAGTTAATAATACGTTCAAGATGCTCATCAAACGTACCATGGGAAAAATTTAAGCGCGCAACATTCATCCCGGCACGCAGCAATGCTCTGATTGCTTCCGGGCTTTCACTGGTGGGACCTATAGTACAAACAATTTTAGTTTTACGCATTCTCATACCTCCCTTTGCTAAATGGATGCGAGTATTTTCGATAAGTGATAGTAGTCTAGATTTAATTGCTTTTCTTGCGCTAGGGCATATGACAAGTCGAATGCTTTAACAACCTGATCGACCTCACCTAACATTTTTCCGCTTTTTCCTTGATTAATCAATTCAATGGCTTGATAGGCCAAGCGACTTGCTAGTAGCCGATCGCGAACTGTAGGCGCTCCACCACGCTGAATATGACCTAAAATAGTTATTCTAGTATCATACCCTGTTTTTTCTTGTATATAATGACCTATTTCCATGGAAGGGGACTCTTCGGGCGATTTGCCGGAAACTGATTTTACACCTTCAGCCACCATGACAATATTATAAGTTTTCCCCTGGCCATTGGCCCATTCTATTTGTTTACAAACTTCTTCAACATCGTAAGGCACTTCCGGAATCAAAATCACATCTGCTCCGCCTGCCAATCCGGAATAAAGAGCAATGTAACCGGAATCACGACCCATTACTTCAACAACATAAACTCGGTCATGACTACTTGCCGTATCGCGGATCTTGTTCACAGAGTCTATTACATTATTAACCGCCGTATCAAACCCAATGGAGTAATCAGTACAAGCAATATCATTATCAATCGTTGCCGGAATGCAAATTACATTAATGCCAAGCTTTTCAAGGTGCAGGGCTCCTTTAAATGATCCATCTCCACCAATAACGACCAATGAATCAATACCTTTTTCATCTAGCATAGCCGCTGCCTTAGCTTGTCCTTCGGGAGTTCTAAACTGATCTGAGCGTGCACTTTTAAGAATTGTGCCGCCCCGCTGGATAATTCCGGACATGTCTCGGCTTTTTATTGGCTCCATATCACCATTGATTAAGCCATGATAACCGCGGGAAATTGCCCATGGTTCCATACCATAATGTAGGGCCGAACGTACAACAGTACGAATCGCAGCATTCATTCCCGGGGCGTCTCCCCCACTTGTTAAAACTCCAATCCTTCTTGACAAAACAATCCCGCCTTCTTCTTTAACCTATCATCTATAAATCTTCAATTATAAATCTTCAATTTGCTTTTCTGTAAAATCACCGATTCGGCGAAAACGTGCTAGACGTTCTTCTACCAATCGATCTCTCGGTATCTTATTAATTAGGGCTAAATAACGTCGTATAAATGCCTTAAGTTGCCTACCTGTATGAGCGTGATCCCTATGGGCCCCGCCGAGTGGTTCTGTAATCACATCATCTATTATACCAAATTTCAATAAGTCTGTAGGGGTCAATCTTAATAAATCTGCCGCTTCGGCTGCTCGCGAAGAATCTTTCCAAAGAATGTTGGCGCACATTTCAGGTGAAATGACCGAATACCAAGCTTGCTCCAACATGAGGATTCTATCGCCTACACCGATTGCTAAAGCCCCTCCGCTACCCCCTTCGCCGGTGATAATAGCTAAGATAGGGGTCTCCAAAAAGGACATTTGTTCAATGCATTCGGCAATTACTAACCCTTGTCCACGTTCTTCAGCTTCTATACCGGGGTAAGCGCCGACAACGTCAATTAAAGTAATAATGGGTCTTTTGAACTTTTCCGCCTGTTTCATTAGTCGCAGTGCTTTGCGATAACCTTCCGGATGAGGCAAACCAAAGTTTCTGGCAATGTTCTCTTTAGTATCACGTCCTTTTTGAGGTCCAAGCACCGTTACGGGTTGGCCTTCAAAAAGTGCAACTCCACCCACAATCGCTTGATCATCGCGGAATGCACGATCGCCATGAAACTCCACAAATTCATCAAATAACATGTCTATATAATCTAAAGTAGTAGGCCGCTTAGGATGGCGCGCCATGATCACCCGCTGGTAAGGTGTGAGACTCTCGTAGATTTCCTTTCTTAACTTAAAAGCTTTTCGCTCTAAAGTTCTGATCTCTTCACTAAAGTCCATATCCGCGGTATCAACATATTGCTTCAACTCGCGAATTCGTTCCTCCAGCTCAACTAAGGGTTTTTCCCACTCAAACGCCTGTATCATTGTTTTCACCTACCTATGCCAAGCCAAAATTTTGCCCACATAATCTACCATCTGGTTACGGGGAACTATATCATCAATCATACCGTGCTGTAGTGCATATTCGGCCCTTTGAAAGCCATCGGGCAATTTTTGTCTCGTGGTTTCTTCTACAATACGCGGTCCGGCAAATCCTATCAAGGCGCCGGGTTCGGCTAAAATAATGTCTCCTAAAGAAGCAAAACTCGCGTAAATTCCACCCATTGTTGGGTGGGTCAATACTGATATAAATAAAAGACCCTCACGATCGTGCCTTCCCACTGCTTGGGCGGTTTTGGCCATTTGCATCAAGCTAAAGATTCCCTCATGCATCCGCGCACCGCCGCCTCCACCGGAGAAGATTACTACGGGAAGACGTTCTTCTATGGCCTTTTCGAACCCTCTCACCAGTTGTTCACCAACCACTGAACCCATGCTCCCACCAATGAAAGAAAAATCAATAATGCCTAAAATACAAGGAGAACCTTGAATACTGGCTTTCCCAATAATGGTCGCATCATCTAATCCCGTTTGTTCTTGGGCCTTTTTTATTCTCTCGGGATAACCGGGAAAATCTAAAGGGTTGTTGGCCACTAAAGGAGTCAAAGGTTGAAAAGTATCACTTTCTTCAATTAGGGCTATCAATCTTTGCTCACCGCAAACACGAAAATGGTGCCCACAACTGGAACACAAAAAACTGTCTTTTTCAAGCTCTTTGGTGTAGATCATTTTTCCGC
>DUPA01000132.1 GCA_012838515.1 Natronincola sp.
ATTGAGCGGATAAAATTCAAAATGAAAATGATATTCCGGGTAATCGCCTTTTGTTGGTCCTTGATGAATCGCCATTATATACGGTAGGGAAAAACCGAAAAGATCATCGTATTTACGAGTTAGTTGCTTCAACACTTCAGCCAATCCCGCCTTCTCCCTTGAGGTAAAGTCGGCAAAAGATTGTAGATGGTGCTTTGAATAGATGTGCACTTCAAAAGGAAATCTAGCAAAAAACGGCACAAAAGCCGTAAATTCATTATTTTCCGTTATTATACGGGTGTTTTCTTTGTGCTCTTCCTTTAGAATGTCACAATATAAACAGTTTCCCGTTTTTTCTTTGTGTTCTTTGGCCGATTCTAACTCCGTTTTAATGAGCGGAGGAATAAAAGGCATAGCATAAATCTGACCATGTGGATGACTTAAGGTAACACCAACCGGTTCACCTTTGTTCTCGAATATGTAAACATATTCTATGGCTTCTTTACTTCCGAGCTCCTTATAACGATCCGTCCACACTTCAATTAGATTTTCGATATGTTCTTCATCTAAATCAGCTAAAGAACCGTCGTGCTTTGAGGAATAAAGGACTACTTCGCAAACTCCCTCGGCCGGTGCCACGGGATATAGCTCAGAACCACTCACGTCTAAATTCGGTGGTGGTTGAGAAAGTGCGGGAAATTTATTTTCGAATACAACGATCGCATAATCTTCCGCGGGTACTTCCGTGGGAAATGCACCCGGTAATGTGGGGCACAACGGGCAAAACTCCGCGGGAGGATTAAATGTTCTATCTTGGCGATGGGTAGCGACTATTACCCATTGTCTTAATTGGGGGTTCCAGCGTAATTCTGACATGAAGTCCCTCCTTATTTTTTGTTTTTCTTCCTAAAAGTATAAAAGATTATATAGCGTCCGTCATCTTTTTTTTGGATATTTTTCTGCATTTGTGTCAATTCTTCTGTCCCCTACTTTCTAAATCCATGAGGATGACTTTTATGCCAAACCCAGGCAGTTTCTATAATGGATTTCAAATCAGCTAGCTTTGGCTCCCAATTCAATTCCGATTGTATACGTTCACTACTCGCTACTAAAATTGCCGGGTCTCCCGCCCGCCGCGGAGCCTCTTGTGTCGGTATGGAACGGCCCACAACTTTTTCCGCAGTAGCTATGACCTCACGAACGCTAAAACCTTTCCCGTTCCCCAAATTGTAAGCGTTGGATGACGCCCCTGAAGCAAGTGCCTCTAGGGCAAGAATATGAGCATCGCTAAGATCATTTACATGAATATAATCACGAATACATGTGCCATCATCTGTTGGATAATCCGTTCCGAAAATTTGAATTTCCCTTCTTTGTTCCAAGGCGGTTTGCAGAATCAGGGGAATTAAATGGGTTTCCGGTCGGTGATCTTCACCTATATCACCGGCAAGGTCTGCCCCGGCCGCATTAAAATAACGGAGACTGATAGAACGAATTCCGAATGCTTGGTCATGGCGATGCAAAATTTTTTCGATGAATAATTTCGATTCGCCATAAGGATTTGTCGGAACCTTAGGGTGTTCCTCCAATAAGGGGCCTACACTAGGCTCGCCATACACTGCCGCTGTTGAGGAAAACACCAGCTGATCAACGTCATGTTTATTCATCACGTCCAATAAAGATAAAGCCCCTTGTAGGTTCGCACTAAAATATAAATCCGGACGTTTAACTGATTCGCCAACTAAACTTAGGGCGGCAAAATGAATAACGGCCGTTATTTTGTGTTTCGAAAAAACGCCTCCTAAGAAGTCCTTATCCCGTATATCTCCTTCATAAAAAACGGATTTATTTACCGAGCTGCGATGTCCCTTCGATAAATTATCAACTACGATTACCTCGTAACCTCTCTTTTCCAAGGCGCGGACCGTATGACTACCGATATAGCCTGCACCACCTGTAACCAATACAGACAATTATGACCCTCCCCCATAACATGCTACTATATGAATTATAACCAGCTAGACAGCCGGTAATGCCAGCTGTCTCATAGTCTATTTTGTAGTTTCAATTACTATTGGTTCGCTTGTCAATGAAGTGGTTTTCGCCGTCACTTTGATTTTACCCGATTGCTCGCTACTTCTAACCCAAGCACCTATGCAACCACCAATTAAACCTGTTAAGTCAGGTCCGATCAACTTTCCTTCTCCTTCAACTTCAATACTAATTGGCTCATTGGAGTAAGGTAGTAAGTTACCGGCTTGATCAACTAATTTGAAAATAATTCGCGTGGCGTCAATACCATCGGCATCTATTTGATGATCATCTGACATGGCTAAAAGCTTTGTAGGAACGGGGTTTTTGACAAACTCCTTTGAAACC